>JAEWLO010000346.1 GCA_023457475.1 Pseudomonadota bacterium
GCGCTACCGGGATTACGTTGGTTTGCGGGTATGCGGTCGAATGCGGTGCTTATCGGCTCAACGGTTGCCGTTGGCCGAATGCGAACCGGCTGCCGGCTCGGGGTCGCGCGCATCGACCACACCGTCACCATTGCTGTCGGCGCGGGTAAACAGACGCTTGCCGGACACCTGGTATTCGGCGAAGGTCATGCGGCCGTCCTTGTCGGTGTCCAGCGCGCCGAAGCGGACGCGTGCCTGGCGTTCTGCGTCGGCACGCACGCGCACGCGCTGCTGTTCGAGGCGGCCTTCGAACTCGGCCGTGTATTCGGCCAGGCTCAGCATGCCATTGCCGTCGGTGTCGGTCGCCGCGAAGGTGGCGGCGCGGGCCGCATCGAATTCGGCGCGGTCGACCACGCCATCCTGGTTGCGGTCGTACAGCGCGAGCATGCCGTTTGCGGTGTGCGAGGTCGGCATCTTGAGCGGATCGCGATGGGTTGCGGCCGCGTCCTCGCGTGTCGCTTCCTGCGCCTTCTCGTATCCGGCCCAGGTACGCTCGCCGGCCGCATCGAATTCGGCACGGCTGATGCTGCCGTCCTTGTCGCGGTCGAGCGCCTTGAAGCGGGTGTCGGTCTGCTTGAGGTGGCCGGCGCGGGCGGTGGCGAGGCGGGCGTCAAAGCGCTGCAGGTACTCGTCCGCGTATTCCTGTGCGTCGACGTGGCCGTCCTTGTTGCGGTCGGTGTCGGCATAGCGCTGCTGGCGGAAGCGCTCGAACTGCGCCCAGCTGACGCTCTGCACGCCGTCGGTGGCGAACTGGGCCAGGAAGGCGGCGGCCGTCGGCGAGACAGCGGCCGGTTGGGCGTCGTCTGCCGCCTGCGTCTGCGCCTGCGCAGCCGAACCGAGCACCCCTGCCAGCAGGGCAGCGGTGAGCATCGAGATCTTCATGGTGATTCCCCTGGTGAGAAGCGGTTTACGGTTCGAGTACGCGGAAGCTCAGCGTGTAGTTGTTGCCATGCATCGGCGCGACGGCCCCGGCCGGTGCCGGCCCGCGGTAGCGGATCAGCGCGAGGTACGCACCGGCATGTTCAAGCGCGAATCGCGCCTTGCCGGCAGAATCGGTGGTGACCACCACCGGCGCGGACTGCGCCTGGCCGTCGCCCATCGCGCGGTTGAACTCCACCTTCTGGTCGGCCAGCGGCTTGCCGTCGTACTGCACGATGAAGTCGAAATGCTCGCCCCGGTAGAGGTCATTCGGGTGCGTGACCGGCACCAGCTCCAGGCCGGTGCCATACGGCTTCAACGCGACGGTGGTCGGGCCCCCGGCGGTCAGGTAGACCTCCGAGCGCGACAGACTCTGGTAGTGACTGAGCAGCTTCGCGCCGGCGGGCAAGGGTTTGGACGGGTCGCGGCTGGATTCGGTCTTGCCGTTTACTTCCCAGGTGCGGAACACCGCGCCCAGGCGGTTGCCGGTGCTGAAGCGGTAGGTGCCCTTCTGGCCCGGCAGGGTGTACTCGGCCACGGCGCGGGTCTTGAGCAGCTGCACGGTGTCCGGCGCTGTGGTGGTGCCGTCCGGCAGGGTGATGGCGAAGGTGCTGTTGTCGAACACGACTTCCGGCACGAAGAAGGTTTCGGCGAAGCTGGCGTCCAGGGTGACCACGCTGGTCGGCTGCACCTGGAAGGTGACCGGGGCGAGATACGGGGTATGCGCGGCGACCGGCAGGGCCAGCGTGGCCAACAGAAGGGCGACAACAGGACGCAGGGACATGGCGGATGCTCGCAGGAACCGGACCGCTTGTCCGGCGGGCGACATCGTATTCTTGTTGCGAATGATTCGCAATACGTATTTTTCACATGGGGTGTGATGGGTGGACATGCGGGCGCGCTCGGGCACCCCGTGGATACGCATGGCGTGTGCCTGTGCGGACCCGACCATGGTATCCATCACGATGCCGCCGGGGCGGCACCATGGCGTAGGGACACGCCATGCGTGTCCGTCGCAATGCACCCGAAGCCGCCGCCCTCAACCGCGCGGCTTGGTGGGGTTCAACAGATTCCCGAAGAACACGGCGTTCAACAGCAGCCGCTCGGTACCGTGCCAGTACTTGCGGTGCGCGGGGTCGTCGGCGAACAGCACCACGTTGCCCTGCCCCTGCGGCGAGACCAGCAGCCAGGCATTGCCAGCCACGCGGCCACGGTTGTTCTCCGAGAGGTAGCCGTTCACGCGCGGTCGTTCGTCGATGCGGACCACGGTGGAGAACGGATTGCGGCTCGGCTTGAAGCTGATCCCGTTCTCCTTGTTCACTGCCAGCCGCGTTCCCGGCAGACCGAAGCCCAGCGGATGGCTGGTGTCCACGTCGGCACTGAGGATGTTGCCGCTGACCCGCTCGATGGCAGCGATGTCGCGCTGGTCGCCGAAGCTGCGGCGCGCGGTGTCCGGTTCCTGTTCCTCCGCGCCAAGCGTTTCGTCGGCGAGCTTCTGTTCGATGGCCCATTTCGAGGCGGTGCCGTAGGTCACCAGTGAGCCGCCGCCGGTGATCCAGCGCTTGAGCGCGGCCACGGCCGTGGCATCCACGCCGCCGTAGGTGCCGCCGGAGAGCACGATCGTGGTGTAGCGGTCCAGGTTGACCTTGCCCAGCTGCGCGGGGTCGAGCTTGCTGGCCGGCAGCTGCACCTGCTGGTCGAGCAGGAACCACGCCGAGCCGATCTCGGTGGCACTGACACCCTCGCCCATGACCAGGGCAACGGCCGGCTTGCGCAGCGACTTGACGCTGTCGCTGCCCAGGTCGATGCCGCTGCGGCTCTGCCCGCTGGACAGCGCCTGGATGCGCACGCCACTGCTGCGGCCGGCTTCGTCGACGGCGGCACGCAGTGCCTCGCCGCTCAGCGGCTGGCCGGCCACCGGGACGACGATGCTGCCCCGGTCAAAGGCGGTGTCGCCGCCAGGGGTGCCGCCAGTGAACGGCTGGAAAGCGGCCCGGGCCTGCAGTCCCTTGGCCTGCAGCACATACAGCGCGCGGCTGGCGTTGTAGTCGCGCCAGTCGAACACATAGGCGTAACCGGCCAGTCCCCCTTCCACCCCACCCTGCGCTGGCGGAAGCGCGGTGATGCGCTCGCCCCCGGCCACGCGGCTGCGGCTGCCGGCAAAGGCCAGCCCGTACGCCGGCGCGATCGCATACGAGGTGCTGCCGTAGAAGACATCGCCCTTGATCGGCGGGGTCTCGGCGAAGATCGAATGCACCAGACGGAACTGCGGCTGCGCGGTGGGCACCACGTAGGCGCTGCCCGGTTCGAAACGAAGGCCGTCCACGGTCACCGTGGTGTCCAGCGCCTGCACGGTGATCTGGTGCTGCAGCAGCAGCTCGAGCAGCCGACGGGTGAGGCCCGGGTCGTGGGCGTCACCGAATACGAAGGCCTTCACCGGCTGCTGGCCGGCCTGCTTCAAGGCGGACTGGAAGAAGTCCTTCTGCAGCTTCAGCAGTCCGTCGCGCTCGGTCACCGCACCGCGTACCGTGCCCAGCCCGGTCGCGACCTGGTTGCGGATGGTGAACGGGAAGGTGAGCAGCCCGTTTACCGACTCCTGCACGCGGCCGCGTGAGCTGGCCTGTTCCACGGTCACACCGACCGCGCCGTGGAAGTCCGGATAGGTCGAGCCATACACCGGCGAGAAGTTGTCGAAGTTCTCACCGGTGTAGTACAGGGAACCCAGCGCATCCAGCGACTGCGCGTGGTACTTCGCCAGCGTCCTGTTGAACTCGTAGGAGGACGCCGGCAGCAGCGGGCTGTGCATGCTCGCCGGTGAGGGCTCGAAGTAGTAGGTGCTGTCCTTGCCCATCTCGTGGAAGTCGATCTGGACGTTGGGGTACCACTGGTGGAAGAACGCGATCTTGGGACGGGTGTCCTGCTGGGTGAGCGCCAGCCAGTCCCGGTTGAGGTCGGTGAAGTAATGGTTGGTACGTCCCTGCGGGAACGGCTCCACATGCTCCTTGTCGGCCGGATCGGCCGAGGCCGGCGAGGAGGCATAGGCGTTGTGCCAGCTGGCCGCGCGATCGCGACCGTCCGGATTCTGCGCGGGGTCCAACAGCACCACCGCCTGCTGCAGCCACTGCGCCGTTTCCGCACTGCGGTTGGCCACCAGGTAGTAGGCGGTGAGCAACGCGGCTTCGCCACTGGAGGTTTCGTTGCCGTGCACGCTGTAGCCCAGCCACACCACCACCGGGCTGTTGCCGGCGGCCGAAAGAGGCTGTGCCGGATCGGCCAGGGTGACGTGCTGGCGACGCAGGCTTTCCAGATTCTGCAGATTCTGCGCCGAGGTGATCGTGGCGATCAGCAGCGGCCGTCCTTCGTAGCTGGTGCCGATCTGCTGCACCTTGATCTTGTCCGAGTGCTTCGCCAGTTCGTTGAAGTAGGCCACCAGCTGGTCATGCCGCGTATAGCGGCTGCCGATCTCGTACCCCAGGAACTGCTCGGGTGTGGGAATGGTCGGATCGAAGTCCTCGGCCTTCGGGAAGAAATAGGCGCTCTGGGCAAACGCAGGTGCGGCAAACAGCCACACCGTCGCCAGCAGCCAGGACGCTCGACGTACGACATCACGGTACACGGACACAGACATCCCCCAACTCAGAAGCGGTAATCGAAACCAACGGTGAAGTAGCGGCCGCGCAGGTCGTACTGACTGAAGTCGTACGGCGCGCGGATACCCGGGAACGAGGCGTCGTACGGCGGCTCCTTGTCGGCCAGGTTCTGCACCTTCGCGTACAGGGTCAGCTTGTCCACGCCGGTGTAGGCCAGGTACAGGTCGAACTGGTTGTAGGCGTCCACCCGGCTCTGCACCGCGGTGGCGGCCGCGCTGGCCTTCTGGTCGTAGCCGCTGGTGTAGTACCAGGTCAGCGCGGTGCGGAAGTCGCCGTACGCCCAGTCCAGCGAGGTGGTGGCCTTGTTCTTCGGCAGCGTGGCACCGAGGTTGCTGCCGGCGTAGTCCACCAGCGGACCGCCCACCACGGTCGGGCGCTTGTAGTCGCGCACGTGGGTGAACGCGGTGCTGAGGGTGAAGTCACCCGCCGCGGCGGTCGGGAAGCGCTGACGCAGTTCCACGTCGAAGCCGGAGGTCTTCAGCTCGCTGAGGTTCTGGTAGCGGTTGTAGACCGCCTGCAGCTTGCCGCGCTCATCGCGGCTGACCGCGCCGGGCACGTCGTCGGTCACCAGCGTCTGCGCATTGTTGGTGCCGACCAGGTTGTCCAGGGTGATGCGGTAGTAATCCACGCTCAGGCTGGTATTGCTCCACGGCGACAGCACCACGCCCAGGTTGTAGCTGCGGGTGCGCTCGGGCTTGAGGTCGCTGTTGCCGACGGTGAAGAAGGTCGGGTTCTGGCGCGAGCCCGGCACGTCCGGATCACGCGGATCGATCACGCTGCCATAGGCGATGCTGGTGCTGTCGGAGTTCTCCGAGAGCGACGGCGCGCGGAAGCCCTTGGAGGCGGCAGCGCGCACGAGGAGGATGTCCCACGGCTGCCAGCGCAGGCTCAGCTTGGGCGAGAAGGCGTCGCCGAAGTCGCTGTAGTGGTCGGCACGGGCGGCCGCCTGCACTTCCAGGCGCTGCGCCAGCGGTACGTTCACTTCCGCGTACGCGGCCGTGACCTTGCGCTCGCCATGCACTTCGGCGATGGCGGGACGGATCTGCAGGCCGGCGTCGATCTGCCACGGATTCTCCGAGTCCAGCTTCTCGCGGCGCCATTCCGCACCGGCGGCGAAACCGATGTCGCCCGCCCAGGTACGGCCCAGCGTGCCGGAGATCTTCGCATCCACGCCCTGCAGCACGGATTCCGCCGGTCGCAGCGTGCTGATGTTGATCGCGTCCAGAACCGCCTGTGGCGTGGCCGCCGGGTCGAGCAGGTTGTAGCTGCCGGTGGCCAGCGCGTCGGCCAGGGCCCAGCGGTTGGCGAAGCCGCCGGAGACGGTTTCGCGCTCGCTGCTGCGCGCGCCGAACGCGCCCACTTCCCAATCCCAGTTTTCCAGGCTGCCACGCAGCCCGACCACGCCGCGATAGGCCTGGGAGCGGTTGGTCTTGATGCTGCCGCCGAGGTTGAAGAAGGTGTACTCGATCGGAATCGCCCGGCCGTACGGATTGTACGGGCTGCTCGCCGGCAGGTTGGACGAGACCGGCTCGGCCAGGCCGGTGTCGGCGTTGAGTGCGAAGCGGCCGCTTTCCAGGGTGAAGAACGGGCTGCTGCCGAACCAGGACACCCCCTTGATGTCGCTGTAGATCACCTCACCGAAGGCTTCGACGTTGTCGTTCACCCGGAAGGTGCCGTTGACGTAGGCCTGGTAGCGCTTGGTCGACGGAATGAGCGTGGTGTACGGCGCAAGATTGAAACCGCAGGTGTCGCCGGCCATGCCGTCGATGGGTGCGCTGGCCACGCGGGTGGTGTTGTCGGGGCACTGGCCGTTGGCGTCCAGCATCGGCACGGAGGTGCCGTTGACGATGTAGCGCGCACCCTTGGCCGACCAGCCGTTCCAGCGACCGCCCGGCTTGTCGGTGTAGATGCCGCTCCTGGTCAGGTCGCGCTCGTCCTGGTCCAGGCGGTCACGGTTGTAGCCTTCCAGGCTGACGAGGATGTTGTAGCCATCGGTCTCGAGGTCGCCGATGCCACCGACGAACTTGAGCTTCTGCTCGTCCAACCCGCCCTGGTCGGCGGTGCCGACGCTGCCCCCGATTTCCGCACCTTCAAACCCCTGGCGGGTAATGATGTTGACCACGCCGGCCACGGCGTCGGAGCCGTACACGGCCGAAGCACCGTCCTTCAGGATTTCGATGCGCTCCACGGCAACCATCGGCAGCGCATTGAGGTTGACGAAGGTATCGGACAGTCCGCCAGCCGGGAAGCCGTAATTGGCAAGGCGGCGACCGTTGAGCAGCACCAGCGTGTTCTTCTGCGAGAGCCCGCGCAGACCGATGCCGGCCGAGCCGGAGGCCCAGCCATTGTTGGTGGTTTCGTTGTTGGCGTTGCCGGTATTGGCGGAGATCGAGCGCAGCAGGTCGGCGACGGTGGCCTTGCCGGTGGCTTCGATCTCCTGGCGGCCGATCACCTGCACCGGATTGGCCGATTCGGTGTCGGTGCGCTTGATGTTGGAGCCGGTGACGCGGACCGCGTCGAGGGTGCGGCTGGTGCCGGAGGCGGCGGTGTCGGGCGAGGCTTCGGCGAATGCGGGCAAAGGCGTAGCCAGAGCGGCCGACAACGCGGCCACGAGAAGGGTGTGCTTGGGCATGTACGTCAGTGGGGTGGTGGACGACGAGTCCCGCAGTAATCCATGTGTAGCCGTTAACGGGCCAATAACATCGCTTCATGCGGATATAACGAAATGTATCATCGCTTCATCCGGATGGATATGTTTTCGTCTGCAACCAGGCGTGCGCCGTACAATGCGCCCATGGAAATCTTCAAAGTCTTCACCCTCGAAGCCGCGCACCGCCTCCCCAACGTCCCGCCGGGCCACAAGTGCGCGCGCCTGCACGGCCATTCCTTCCGCGTGGAGCTGAAGGTGGAAGGCGAGCCGGGCGAACAGACCGGCTGGATCATGGACTTCGGCGACGTCAAGGCGGCCTTCAAGCCCATCTACGACCGCCTGGACCACCACTACCTCAACGACATTCCGGGCCTCGAGAATCCGACCAGCGAGCGGCTGGCGATCTGGATCTGGAACGAGCTCAAGCCGGCGTTGCCGGAGCTGAGCGAAGTGACGGTGCACGAAACCTGCACCTCGGGCTGCCGTTACCGGGGCCCGTGAGCCGTCACATCGAACGCTATCTCTTTGATTCATAAACGATAGCTGAAATACCGGACCGTTCCGGGCAAATTTTGTTGCAATGCGTCAAAATCGGCGTATGCTGCATTGCATCAAGTTCATTGGCTGCTGCTGAAGCGCCAGAACCCCCGAACGGTATTTGCGTGGGTCCCTCCCCCCACGCAATCCCAAGACCCGACAGAACCCTCCCTCTGTCGGGTCTTTTTTTGTCTGCGCGAAGGGCCGTCGGCTGCTGATCTACGAGCCCAGGTCCGCCGCGTGTGGGTTTGCAGGGGACGCCGTCAACCCACACCGTCCCGCCAAAGCCAGCAGACCGTTGCACACCGGCTGTTCGCGCAGAACCTCAACGCAAGGCAAGCGGACGAACAACCTGCACCAGGGTGAGCAGGGTTTTGCCGGGTTCCTCCCACGGCACCATGTGCGCGGAGTTCTCGAACCAGACCGCATGTTTGAAGGGTGCGTCCACGCGTTGCAGCCAGCGGTCGGTCGGGGCGGTGGGTGTGGTGTAGTCGTGGCGGCCGAGGAACATCACCACCGGGATCGGGAAGCGGGTGACCGGGTTGAAGTCCACCTTCAGCATCTGCGGCAGCAGGGGGCCCAGCGACAGCAGGCTGCCCTTGTCCACGTTGCAGCGGTCCGCGTCGCTGTACTCCGGCGACAGCCTGGCTGCACCGAAGTAGTAGCGCGAGTCATCGCGGTAAGCCGTCAGGCCGCCGTAGTGCTGGGGCCAGGTGCGCGCCGTGATGATCCGCTCGCGGGTGATGGGCGTATTGCCCGGGTACGGCGCGATCGCCTCCAGCGCCGCCACCGCCTTCGCGTTGCCGTGCTTCCGCGCCTGCTCCAGCCCGTAATCGAAGCTGATCTTCTCGTTCTCCACCTGGTTGATGATCTGCCCGATGCCCACGTAGGCATGGAACAGATCGGGGCGCTTGAGCGCCGCCTGCATCGCCACGATCGTGCCCCAGCTATGGCCCATCAGGATCACCTTGCGCTGGCCCAGATGCGTGCGCAGGTGCTCGGCGACTTCGATGGCATCGTCCACGTAACGCTCGATGGTCAGGGTCGCAGCCACCGTTTCCGGCGCGGCCGATGCATAGGTCTTCCCCGCCCCGCGCTGGTCCCACGCCACCACCGTGAAGTACTCCTCCCAGGGCCGCTGGAACTGCCACAGGCTCGGCGTCGTCGGGCTCGCCGGACCGCCATGCACGAACAGGATCACCGGGTTGGCCCGGTCGTGGCCGCGGATGGTCAGCCACTGGTCAATGCCGCCGATGGGCGTGGCGTAGTGCTCCTGGATGCCGTTCGGCGTGGTGATGCGCTGCAGGTCGCGGACAACCGCGCGGGCCGGTTCGAGGGCGGACGTGTCGGGACAGGTATCGGCAGCGAAGGCGGGCGTGGCCAGGTTGAGCATGCACAGCAGGGCGATCCATCGAGGTGGAATCATCGGTGCCTCTTCATGCAGGGAACGAATGCAGTGAGCATACCCGGTAGGGTCGGTCGTCAGACGACTGCACGGGATGGTGCAGCGCCCGGTCACGCATGGCCGGTAGCGGAGGAACGTTTCCGTCCAAGGTTCATGCGTTACCGGGC
>JAEWLO010000347.1 GCA_023457475.1 Pseudomonadota bacterium
GTTATCGGCAGTCGTTTGGGAACCGACTCTACCGGCGGGGTGAGGGCCCGGTAGGGTCGCATCCCGATCGACTGCCGATGGCAATGCCGCGTCCGGTGGGGCATGACCTTTGGACGGTGCGTGTGTCTCCGTTCGGGGTCCCTGCGTTAAAGCGCCGATGGGTGTTATCGGCGTTCGTTTGGGAACCGAACCTACCGGTCACCCGTTGAACGGCAATCCGGCCGCGTTGCACGCTGCGGTGATCGCCCGCTGCGCGGCTTCCAGCGATTCGGTCGGGGCCACCAGCCGTGGTCGGCGATCCAGCGTGCACGCCAACCCCACGTCCAGCAGCGCGGCATGCGCGTCGTGCAGGGCTTCGCGCGTGCCGCCCGGCAGCCAGGCGATCTCCGCCAGAGCGTCGATCAGGCTGGGCGTGTCGCGCGGCTCCAGCACCTGCGGCTGGGTGGCGGCGCTGTCGAGCACGCCGGTCTGCAGCAGGAACTCGAGATCCACCACGCCGCCCGGCCCCTGCTTGAGATCCACCCGGCCCGCGTCGCTGCGGTCGAGTTCGGTGCGCATGCGGCTGCGCATCTTCAGCACATCGGCAAACAGGACGTCGTGGTCGCGTTCGCGGCCCAGCGTCTGTGCACGCACGCGTTCGAAATCGGCCAGCAGGCTGTCATCGCCGGCAATACCGCGCGCGCGCACCAGCGCCTGGTGCTCCCAGGTCCATGCACGTTCGCGCTGGTATTCGGTGTAGCTGGCCAGCGAGGACACCAGCGCGCCCTTGCCGCCGTCCGGGCGCAGGCGCACGTCGATGTCGTACAGGCGGCCCGCGGCGGTGACCGCGCTCAGCAGCGCCATCACCTTCTGCGCGAGGCGCGCGTACCAGCGACCGGGGTCGAGCGGGCGCGGGCCATTGCTGCTGTCTTCGCCGGCCGGGTGGTCGTGCAGGAACACGAGGTCCAGGTCGGATCCAAACCCGAGCTCCAACCCGCCCAGGCTGCCGTAGCCGATGATGGCGAAACGACCACCGGGAATGACGCCGTGCGCCCGCTGCATGTCCGCCTCGGCCATCTGCAGCGCGGTGACCACGACGGCCTGCGCAAGCTGGGCGAGCTGGCGGGTGCTGTCCACGGCGCGCTGGCGGCCGTCCAGCGCGGCCAGCGCCATGCGGAAGCTGAGCGCGAGGCGGGTTTCGTTGAGCAGGCGCAGCGCGGCCTCGGGGTCGTCCACGTTGAGCGCGGCGTTGCATTCGGCCTGCATGGCGTCGGCGTCGGGCATGGGCCCGGACACGCGCACGTCGAGCAGTTCGTCCAGCAACAGCGGATAGGCCGCGAGGCGCTCGGCCAGCAGCGCGCTGCGGGCAAGCACGTCCACCAGGCGGGCGAGCGCGCTGGGCTGTTCGTCCAGCAGCGCGAGGTAGCTGGTGCGGCGCAGGATGGACTGCAGCAGGCCGAGCACGCGCTTGAGCGCGGCGTCGGGTTGCGGGGAACGGGTGGCGGCGTGCAGCAGCGCGGGCAGTACGCGGTCGAGGCGGGCGCGGGCGGCGTCGGAGAGCGACTTCACGCCGAGCGACTGGGCGAACTCGCGCAGGGACTGGTTCGCGCCGCCCGCATCGAGGAAGCCGGCGTTGGCGAGCACCTCCGCCCCGTCGTCAGGCAGCACGCGCCAGTAGTTGGAGAGGGCGTCCGGTGCGGCCTGGCCGGCGCGCGGGGCGAGCAGTGCGGCGAATTCGGTGCTGACGCGTTCGCGCTGCACGTCGAGCGCGGCGAGCAGTGCGGCCCAGTCGGGATAGCCGAGCGTGCATGCAAGGCGCAGGCGGTCGGTGTCGTCGCCGGGCAGTGCGTGGGTCTGGGCGTCGCGCAGCATCTGCAGGCGGTTTTCGAGGCGGCGCAGGAAGTCGTAGGCGTGCAGCAGGTCCGCCCCATCGTCCGCCGCCATCTGTCCGCAGGCGACCAACGCCGGCAGCGCGTGCAGCAGGCGGCGCTCGCGCAGGGTGGCTTCACGGCCGCCGCGGATGAGCTGCAGCGCCTGGGTGAGGAATTCGATTTCGCGGATGCCGCCCGGGCCGCGTTTGATGTCGTCGAACATGTCCTTGCGCGCGACTTCGGCGGTGATGGCCGCCTTCATTTCGCGCAGGCCGTCGAGGGCGGTGAAGTCGAGGTAGCGGCGGTACACGAACGGGCGCAGGGTCTGCAGCCAGGCCTCACCGGCGGCGATATCGCCGGCGACGGCGCGGGCCTTCAGCCAGGCATAGCGTTCCCAGTCGCGGCCTTCCCGCTGGAAGTACTGGTCCATGCCGGCGAACGAGAGCGCCACGCGGCCGGCGTTGCCGAACGGGCGCAGGCGCAGGTCTACGCGGTGGCTGAAGCCGTCGACGGTGGTTTCGTCGAGCAGCTTGGCCAGGCGCTGGCCGAGGCGGGCGAAGTATTCCTCGGCCGCGAGCGGGCGCGCGCCGTCGGACTCGCCGCCCTGCGGGTAGGCGTAGACCAGGTCCACGTCGGAACTGAAGTTGAGTTCGCCGCCGCCCAGCTTGCCGAGGCCGAACACCACCAGGCGCTGTTGGCTGCCATCGGCCGCACGCACGACACCGTGGCGGGTGGCGAATTCGGCTTCCAGTGCGGTGAGGCCAAGGCCAAGGCAGTCTTCGGCCAGGGCGGTGGCCCCGCGCAGGGTGGCGGGCACGTCGTCCAGCCCATTCAGATCGCGCCAGATGAGCCAGGTGGAGGCGGCGGTGCGGTAGCGGCGCAGACGCTGCGGCCAGTCGGCGGGCTGCAGGGGGTCGAGTTCAGGCAGCGGCAGCGGCGGGCAGCCCGGCTGGGTGAGGTGGCTCAGCAGGGTCGGCTGGCGACACAGCGTGTCGATGGCGAAGTCGCTGGCGAGGGCCAGTTCACGAAGCTGATCGAGCACGGCCTCGGACGGCGGCCAGCTGTCGGCGTGGGCCTGGGCCAGGCGCGCGAGCGCGCGGTCGACAAGCGGGACGAGGGCGGCGGGGACGGCGTCGGCGGGAATCGGCATGCGGAGATTATGCCGTGCGCGGTGCGGCACCCGAATCGCAGACATAAAAAAGCCCGCTTGCAGCGAACTGCCAGCGGGCTCTGCTCCCTCCCCCACGTCGGGATGCGGGGCCATCTTGTAGGGCATTCGTAACACTTGCACGCTGCACTGCAAAACAATACTGGTGGGTACAGAAGCTGGATAGAAACTGAATACGGACACCTATTTTGCGAAACCCCCATGCCACCTTGGTCGCACGCCGGGGCCATGGTGGATGTCCGATAATGTGAATCCCTCACACAGCTGCTTTCTGCCATGTCTGTTGATCGCATTGCCAACGCGCGTCTGCGCGACCGGGTGGTGACCGCCGAACAAGCGGCCGCCTTGATTCAGCCAGGTGAAACGGTCGCCATGAGCGGCTTCACCGGTTCAGGCTATCCGAAGGCGGTGCCGGTGGCGTTGGCCCAGCGCATCGAGGCATTCCACGCGCAGGAGAAGCCCTTCCAGATCAGCCTGATGACCGGCGCGTCCACCGCACCGGAACTGGATGGTGCGCTGGCCAAGGCCGATGGCATCGCGATGCGCATGCCGTTCCAGAGTGACCCGGATGCGCGCAACCGCATCAACGAAGGCAAGCTGGATTACATCGACATCCACCTGAGCCACGTGGCCCAGCATGTGTGGTTCGGGTTCTATGGCGATATCGATACGGCGGTGATCGAGGTTTCGGCCATCCGCGAAGACGGGTCGCTGGTGCCCTCCACCTCGGTGGGCAACAACAAAACCTGGCTGGACCTGGCCAAGAAGGTCATCGTGGAGGTGAACGAGTGGCAGCCGGCCGGCGTGGACGGCATGCACGACATTTACTACGGCACGGCGCTGCCGCCGTACCGCAAGCCGATTCCGCTGGTGCACGCCAATGACCGCATCGGCGAGACGGCGCTGCGCTGCGACCCGGACAAGATCGTGGCGGTGGTGCGCACCAACGGGCCGGACCGCAACAGCCCGTTCAGCCCGATCGATGCCACCAGCGAGTTGATCGCCGGGCACCTGATCGAGTTCCTGAAGCACGAGGTGAGCAAGGGCCGCCTGCCGGCGAACCTGCTGCCGCTGCAGAGCGGCGTGGGCAATATTCCCAACGCGGTGCTGGCAGGTTTGGGCAAGAGTGGCTTCCGCGACCTGAGCGCGTTCACCGAGGTGATCCAGGACGGCATGCTGGACCTGCTGCGTGACGGCGTGCTGAGCTACGCCTCGTGCACGGGCTTCGCACTGAGCCCGCAGGCGAACGAGACGTTCAAGGAGCACATCGACTTCTACCGCGAGCGCATCATCATGCGCACGCAGGAGATTTCGAACCACCCGGAACTGGTGCGCCGCCTGGGCTGCATCGGCATGAACGGGATGATCGAAGCGGATATCTACGGCAACGTGAATTCGACTCACGTGATGGGCACGCGGATCATGAACGGCATTGGCGGTTCGGGCGATTTCGCACGCAACGGGTTCCTGTCGGCGTTCCTGAGCCCTTCGACGGCGAAGAACGGCACCATTTCGGCGATCGTGCCGATGGTGAGCCATGTGGACCACACCGAGCACGATGTGTCGGTGATCGTGACCGAGCAGGGGCTGGCGGATCTGCGCGGGCTGACGCCGCGCAAGCGGGCGCGCGTGGTGATCGAGAACTGTGTGCACCCGGAGTTCCGGGACCAGATCAGCGATTACTTCGAGCGGGCGAGCCGGGAGAGTTATGGCAAGCACACACCGCATCTGTTGCCGGAAGCGTTGTCGTGGCACCAGCGGTGGCTGGAGTCCGGGACGATGAAGATGTGATGTGAAGGCCGGCGGAGCGTGGTTCCGCCGGTTTTCGTGCGGACATCGGGCGTGGTGCGTTTCACGGCGTTCGTTTGGGAACCGAACCCACCGGTCCGACCGAACCCGCCGGTCGTCCATCACCGTGGGGGCGCGGTAGGGTCGGTTCCCAAACGAACGCCGATAACGGTACAACGCCCGGTAACGCATTGGACCGGGCGAAACAATACGCGATCACCTCAACCGCGCAATGCGGCCAACGATTCCTGTTGAAGGCGTTCGTAGATCGCGAACTCGTCTTCCACCTTCGCCCCCAACGCCTGCTCGAACGCATCACGATTCGCATGCGCGGCATACGCCCGCTGCTCTTCGCCGCCGAGGTTGGACTGGAAGATGCCCGCGGCACTCACCGGCAGGAAGTCTTCATAGACGATGGGATCGGCCGTGGCCAGCCCGGCGGCGATCAATGCGTCCGCCGGCAGATCACCCACCGCGGCAGGATCCGCACGCCCCGCCTCCGTCAATGCATAGCGGTAATACCCCAGCCCTTCGCGGCGCAGGGTGTCGTGATCGTCCGGGAACGCCACGAAGGCGTTCGCCAACCGGGTGGGATAATCCTGCCCGGTGCTGCCCTGCCCGCCTGCATCACGCGCCTGCGCGAGCAGCTGGTCATACAGCGCGCGGCCCTTGGGGGTGAGCGCGAGGCCACGCTGTTCGATCTCGCCGAAGCGCGCGGTATGGGTACCGACATCGCTGCGGCCGTCCACCGGGAAGTTCACTTCTTCCTCGAGCGCCTTGAAGCTGGTCTGGCGCAGCAGGATCGGGCAGCGGCGCGGCGGCGGGCCTTCCACCACGGCCTTGGCGTCGATGCCCCGCGCGAGCATGGCCGCCTGGGCGGCGTCGATGTCCAGCGTACGCGGAGTGAGGTGGTTGATGTGCGGGCCACGGAAGCTGACCACGTCGGCGATGAGCCGGTGGGCGTTGCTCAGTGCGTGGTAATCGGCCAGCGAGACGGTGGCGTCGCTGTGCCAGCGGAAGGTTTCCAGCGCGGCCAGCACGAAACGGCGGGCGTCGGATTCTTCCAGGCCGCCGTCACGTTCGGCCTGGCCGATGAGGTGCAGGCATTCGTCGGTGAAGATGTGGCGCTTGGCCAGGATGGCGGCGGCCTGCTCGCGCAGGGCGGCGTCTTCGATCAGTTCCAGGCGCAGCAGCGAGGTGAACACGCGGAACGGGTTATGCGCGAGCGCGGCGGCGGTGCGCGGGCGGAACGCGGTGGAATGCACCGGCACGCCGGCCACGGAAAGGTCGTAATAGCCCACCGGGTACATGCCCATGACCGCGAACAGGCGGCCCAGCGTGGCGAGTTCTTCGGCAGTGCCGACGCGGATCGCCCCGTGGCGCTCCTGCGAGAGACGGTTGCGTTCGTCGTTGCGGTCGAGCTGGTCGGCCAGGGACGGGTTGTCGGTGAGGACGGCGTCGTTGATCTCGGCCACCAGGTCCACCAGCGTGCCGTACAGCGGCACTTCGGTGCGGTACATGCTGGACATGGCCAGGGCGAACAGACTGCGGATGGCGTCAGGCGTTACGAAGGCGGTGGTGCTCATTGCGTACTCGGCAGTGGAACACGGGGGTCCCCGCATTGTCGCGCAGAGGGTGGGAAACCGGTAGGGTCGCATCCCGATCGACCGCCGACGGCGGTGCCGCGTTCGGGGAGGCATGAGGTTTTGTCGAAATGCGTGGCTTCGATAGGGGTCCATGCGTTACAGCGCCGATGCGGGTTATCGGCGGTCGTTTGGGAACCGACCCTACCGG
>JAEWLO010000348.1 GCA_023457475.1 Pseudomonadota bacterium
GTTCATGGTCTACGTGATCCAGTCGGTGGGTGAGCTGTGCCTGTCGCCGATCGGCCTGTCGATGGTGACCAAGCTGGCTCCGGTGCGCCTGGTCGGCTTCGGCATGGGCGGCTGGTTCCTGTCCACCGGCATCGGCAACAACCTGTCCGGCATCTTCGCCGGCGCAGTCAGCGGCGAAGGCGGCATGACCGTGGAATCGGCCCTGAAGGGCTACACCTTCGGCTTCTGGGCGCTGATCGGCTCGGGCGTGCTGCTGTTCCTGCTCGCCCCGGCGATCAACAAGCTGATGCACGGCGTGAAGTAATTCCGCCACGTCATGCAACAACAAGGGCCGCGATCATCGCGGCCCTTTTTTTTTGCGCCAGCGCACAGTTCCTCACATTCGCTCTCAACTTCAGCGCCGGGCTGCCGCTACTCCCAAGGACCTGACGCCGCGTCCGCACGTGGCGCTTCCTCGAGGACCGCTGCCGCATGCAGACCGCCACCGACGACCGCGTATCCGATGCCGTGCTCGACGCACCGGCCGGCGTGAGCCTTCCGCCCACGGATGTGCTGCTGGACGACCGGTCCGCGCACGACAGCGACGCCGACGCACCGGCTTTGGGCTCCGCCCTGTATCGCCTGCCCTTGGTCGCGGTGCCGGACAACGTGCTGCTCAAGGCGGCCGTGCAGAAACTGGTGGAGCAGAAGACCCAGCTCGACCGCCTGGCCCGCAACCCGAACCTGGCCGGCCTGCTGCCGGCGGAGTGGCAGGGTAGTGGACAGCGCGGCGTGGACCTGCAGGGCTTCGTGCTCTCGGTGCTGCCCTGGCTGCAGCCGGCCGCCAAGTCCGAAACCACGCCGGGTCGTTTGCCACTGAAGCATGTGCTTGGCGACAACGGTCGCTGGGAACATGCGGATGTCTCCGAACCCAAGTCGCTGGCGTTCTTCCTGGCCAGTGATGACCGCGCAAGCGCGGGGGCGAAAGATCCCGCCGAAGCCTGCCTCGTCGCCGCGCTGGGACTGGCCTGGGCGCAGGAAGGCCGGACCCGGCCCGGCTTCCTGCGCCAGATGGGCTACGAAAGCATGGCGGCGCGCGTACATGTGCTTCCGTACCCGGAGCCGGGTGAGCTGGCCCTCTACAGCGTCACGGCGCATGGCACCGCGCAGGTGTGGTGCGTGCTGGGTCGGCGCAAGCTGCGGCCGCTGGTGGCCCCGTGGCTGAGCGTGCCGCTGTTGACCGCCTATGGCGTGACCGCGCCCACGGCGTGGCCTTCGTCGTACCCGCCCGTGGAGGAGGTCGCACAGGCGCTCGCCAAGGTGCGCACCGGAAAGGGGCCGGTGGAGGTGGACCTGGTGCGGACTGCCGCCAAGGTGGCCGAGGACGCCGCCGGGGAAACCTGGACGCCGGTCAGCCTGCTGCAGGTCGGCACGTGGTCTCCCCGCTGGGGCTTCTTCATGGCCACCTTCATCGGCCTGCCCACGGCCCTGCTGGTGACCGCCGCGCTGGCCCTGCCGGGCACCATCGAAGCGGCTGCGGTCGCCGCCTCGCTCGGCCTGGCCGGCGGTGCTATCGGGGCCCTGGCCGCGCCGTGGGTGCATGCGCGGCGCAAAGACCTACGGTGAATCCATCCGCTGCAGGCCTTCCCCGGCCAGGCGCAGGATCAGCGATTCCAGCAGCTGTTCTTCTTCCTCGCTGAGCACCGACATCAGTTTGCGGGTGATCTCGATCACCAGTGGGGCGATGGTCTCGTAGACCTCGAACCCGGCGGCCGAAAGCGCCAGCACCGAACGACGGCGATCGTCGCCGTGGGTTTCACGCTTGATGAAGCCCCGCTCCAGCAGTCTGGCCACGGCGCGGCTGACCGCCACCTTGTCCATCGCGGTGCGGTCGGAGACCTCGCTGGCCGACGAACCCGGGTACAGCGCCAGGATCGTGATCACGCGCCATTCCGGAATGGCCAGGCCATAACGGTCACCGTACAGCTTGGCGATGTTGCCGCTGACCCGGTTGGACAGAACGCTGAGCCGGTAGGGCAGGAACTGTTCCAGGTCGAGCAGGGCGTGGGACGCGCGGATGCTGTGGCTGCTGGGATCGGGTGGATTCATGCTGCAGTGCACCTTGATGGTGGTTTCATGTGAAACTATAAACGGTCATTCGAGACTCCGCATTCTCGCGGGTCAGCCTTCCGCCCGTCATCTGGTTTTTTCAGATGGGGCCAGATTTGGAGCCACGTCCATGAGCAGCCAGCCCACCCCCGCCCCGCACGCTCCCAACCCCGGCATGCAGGTCACCACCTTCGAGAACCCGATGGGGATCGACGGCTTCGAGTTCGTCGAGTTTGCAGCGCCCGCAGGACGTGGTGCCGAGCTGCATGACTACTTCCGCAGGATGGGCTTCACCGCGGTACTGCGGCACAAGCATCGTGCCATTACCGTCTACCGCCAGGGCGACGTCAACTTCCTGGTGAATGAAGACCCGGATTCGTTCGCGGCCGACTTCGCCGAGAAGCACGGCCCGTGCGCCTGCGGCTTCGCGATCCGCTTCACCCGTCCGGGCGATGAGGTCTACCAGACCGCGCTGGGCAACGGTGCCGAGGCCATCGACTTCAAGCCGGAGTCGCGCGCGGTGCCGGCCCCGGTGATCAAGGGCATCGGCGACTGCATGCTGTACCTGGTGGACCGTTATGGAACCAAGGGCAGCATGTTCGATGCCGATTACGCGCCCATCGACGGCGTCGAACAGCGCCCGGTCGGCTTCGGTCTGACCTTCATCGACCACCTGACCCACAACCTGTACTTCGGCAACATGCAGCAGTGGTCGGACTACTACGAGCGCCTGTTCAACTTCCGCGAGATCCGCTACTTCGACATCAAGGGCCTGAAGACCGGCCTGGTGTCCAAGGCGATGACCGCGCCGGACGGCATCGTGCGCATTCCGCTCAATGAATCCTCCGACCCGAAGAGCCAGATCAACGAATACCTCGATGCCTACAAGGGTGAAGGCATCCAGCACATCGCCTGCTTCACCGAGAACATCTACGACACCGTGGAGGCAATGCGCGCGCAGGGCGTGGAGTTCCTGGATACCCCGGAAACGTACTTCGACGTGATCGACATGCGCGTGCCGGGTCACGGTGAAGACGTCGAGCGCCTGAAGAAGAACAAGATCCTCATCGACGCCGATCCCGAAACCAAGCAGCGCAAGCTGCTGCAGATCTTCACCCAGAACTGCATCGGCCCGATCTTCTTCGAGATCATCCAGCGCAAGGGCAACGAAGGCTTTGGCGAAGGCAACTTCACCGCGCTCTTCGAAAGCATCGAACGCGACCAGATCAAGCGCGGCGTGCTCTGACCATGGCCGCCGACCTGCACGCACGCGGCTATCAGACCGGATTCGGCAACGAATTCGCCACGGAAGCCTTGCCCGACACGCTGCCGGTCGGCCGCAATTCCCCGCAGCGTGTCGCCCGCGGCCTGTACGCCGAGCAGCTGTCCGGCACGGCGTTCACCGCGCCGCGCGGCAGCAACCGGCGCAGCTGGGTGTACCGCATCCGCCCGGCGGTCACGCACGGCGAGTTCCAGCCGTATGCGCAGCCGCACCTGCACAGCGATTTCGCGCACGGCGCGGTGTCGCCGAACCAGCTGCGCTGGGATCCACTGCCGTTGCCCCCGACGCCCACCGACTTCGTCGATGGGCTGTTCACCATGGGAGGCAATGGTGCGCCCGACGCGCATCATGGCGTGGGCATCCACCTGTACGCGGCGAATGCCGACATGCAGGGGCGCTACTTCTACAACGCCGACGGCGAGCTGTTGATCGTGCCGCAGCTGGGCCGGTTGCGCCTGCTGACCGAGCTGGGTGTGATCGAGATTGAACCACAGCAGATCGCGGTGATCCCGCGCGGCGTGCGCTTGCGCGTGGAACTGCCGGACGGCGAAGCGCGCGGCTACGTCTGCGAGAACTTCGGTGCGCTGTTGAAGCTGCCCGACCTGGGGCCGATAGGTTCCAACGGGTTGGCCAACCCGCGTGACTTCGAGACGCCGCATGCGGCGTTCGAGGACGTGGAAGGCGACTTCGAGCTGATCGCCAAGTTCCAGGGCCAGCTCTGGCGCGCCCACATCGATCACTCGCCGCTGGACGTGGTTGCGTGGCACGGCAACTACGCCCCGTACCGCTACGACCTGCGTCGCTTCAACACCATCGGCTCGATCAGCCACGATCATCCGGACCCGTCGATCTTCCTGGTGCTGCATTCGCCCAGCGACACCCCGGGCACCAGCAACATGGACTTCGCCATCTTCCCGCCACGCTGGCTGGTGGCGCAGGACACCTTCCGCCCGCCGTGGTTCCACCGCAACATCGCCAGCGAGTTCATGGGCCTGATCCATGGTGCGTACGACGCCAAGGCCGAGGGCTTCGTGCCGGGCGGTGCCTCGCTGCACAACTGCATGAGCGGCCATGGACCGGATGCGGCCACGTTCGAGAAGGCGTCCGCCGCCGACCTGAGCCGGCCGGACGTCATCAAGGACACCATGGCCTTCATGTTCGAAACCCGCGGCGTGATCCGCCCCACCGCGCAGGCCATGGACGCCGCGCATCGCCAGCGCGGTTACCAGCAGTGCTGGCAGGGGCTGAAGAAGCATTTCCAGGGATAGAGGGTTGGTAACGCGGCCTCACCTTCATCGATGCGGAGCGCAGGACGCCGGTAGGGTCGGTTCCCAAACGACTGCCGATGACGGTGATCGGCAGGGTGACGCATCGACCTGGATCGGCATCATCGCGAAGAGCCTGCTCCGATCACTGCAATGCGTCACCGGTACCTCAGTGGTCATCGGCAGTCGTTTGGGAACCGACCCTACCGGTGTTCCATCTGGTTCACGCCACCCCACTCAAAACGCGTCGCAATGCTCCAGCGGCAACGCCTCCAGGACGCGTTGCCGCACACGCTGCGCGTAGCCGTCCGATGTCATCGAGGGCAGGGCTTCCACGGCGGCCTTGAGCGTGCCGAGCACGTCCGGCTCGGCCCGCGCCAGCTGCAGGTCCCGGTACAGCGCCGCCGCCTGTGGATTGCGCTGCAGCTCCAGAATGCCGAGCACGTAGATGCGGGTGGCCACCAGCGAGCGCCGGCGCTCGGTCACGGGACCTGGCGTGCCGTTCGCTGCCGGTATGGCCATGGCGGCCACTGCCACCGGCGCAACAACGACCGGCTCCGGTTCCGGCGTGGAGACCAGATACCCCGCCTGGATGAGCTGGATCACCATCGCCGGTGCCTCCGGCCCGATCAGCGCGGTGAGCTGGGCGATGTCACGCTGACCATCGCACATGATCAGCAGGCGCCGCTGGCGCATGTCCAGCGGGGCGCGGTGCGCCTGGAGGGCGTCGCGGGCGAGGTCGGTCTTGCGCGGTTGCATGGGGAAAGGGGTCGATGCGGTGCACGCCGAGCCTGAATGGCGGAGGTGAAACCCTCATGACAACGGCGGGCACACGCGCATGCACCGGCTCCACGCCGGCTGGATTACCCTGCCGCCACTGACAGGAGGAGGTGCACATGAAACAGCTTGGAGGCGTTCTCGCCATTGGCATCGTGTTGTCCCTGGCCGCATGCGACCGCAGGCCCCCCGCCGTGGTTCCCGCTGACGAAGCCCGCCCCGCCGCAGCCGGCGAGCCGGCGGCCGCCACTCCGATGCCCACCACGGCTCCGGCCGCCAGTGGCCCGGCGCGGTTGGATGGTTACGGCCCGGTGGCGCTGGGCACGTCCCTGGACGACGTTCGCGCCGCCTGGAAGGAGCCGTTGCAGGGTGAGGTGGCCGATGACTACTGCCACGCCCTGCGACCGGAAGGCGCGCAGGCCGACGATGTGGTCTTCATGATCGAAGGCCGCAAGCTTGTCCGCTACGACGTGCGCAACGACCGCATTGTCGCGCCGGGTGGCGGCAAGGTCGGGATGACCCAGGGCGAGCTGCAGGCCCTGTACCCGGAACGGGCCGACCTCACCCCGCACAAGTACGAAGAGAATGGCCACAACCTGCGCGTGCGGTCGGCCGACCAGGGTGGGGCGATCCTCAACTTCGAGATCGGCGGCAACGGGACGGTGACAGCCTGGCGCGTGGGCCTGCCGCCGCAGGTGGACTACGTGGAAGGCTGCAGCTGAGCCGATAAAGGGATTGCCGGGCCCCGCCCGGCCATTCAGAATCGAGGCCACGACCAACCCTGGGGACGCCGTGATGATCTTTGCTGCCATCTGGTTCGTGCTGGGTCTGTTGTTGCTGGCGCTGGGCGGGGACTCCATCGTCAAGGCGGCCTCCGGGCTGGCGCAGCGCTTTGGCGCATCTCCCTTCGTGGCTGGCCTGTTGTTGGTGGCCTTCGGCACGTCGCTGCCGGAGCTGGTGGTCAATGCGCGCGCGTTCGCGGTGGGGGCGGAAGAGCTGGCCCTGGGCAACGCGGTCGGCAGCAACATCGTCAACGTTGGCCTGACGCTGGCGTTGGCGGCGCTGGCCGCACCCCTGCTGGTGCGGGCGCGATTATTGTCGCCGCTGCTGGTGCTGCTGGCGCTGGCGAGCCTGGCGTTGATCGTATTCGGTTTGGATGGTGTGCTGGAACGCTGGGAGGGCGCGCTGCTGCTGCTCGCTTTCGTGGGCGTGATTGTATTTCTGCTGCGTGCGGCGCGGCGCGAGTCCGAGCCGGTACGCGAGGCGATCGCCGGCTATGCGATGACCCGAACCGGCTTGGTCATGAACCTGCTGCGGGTGCTGTTCGGGGGGCTGTGCCTCTACTACGGCGCGGCCTGGATCGTGAGCAGCGCGGGAGTGATGGGGCAGGCACTGGGCTGGGCCCCGCTGCTGGTGGGTCTGTTGCCGGTGGCCATCGGCACGGCGCTCCCGGAGGTCGCGGCGGCCATCGTGGCCGCACGTCGCGGACAGGGCGAGATGGTGCTGGGCCACGTGATCGGCTCCAGTCTGTTCAACCTGCTGGTAGTGGTCGGCGGCATGGCGGCCCTGCGTCCGGTTGCATTGCCGGCTTCGTTCGTGCGCTTGGAGCTGCCGGCGGCGATCGCCTTCGTGCTGGTGCTGTACCCCATGCTGCGCGGCGACCTCACGATCAGCCGGCGCGAAGGCGGCATCCTGCTGATCGCGTTCGTCGCCTGGATCGTGCTCGAGCTGGCGCTGATCTCGACGTAACGCCGGGCTCGGCCCGGCTGCGGTGACCGCACTGCCGGTAGGGTCGGTCGTCAGACGACTGCCGATAACCTTGATCGGCGCTTTGACGCATCGCCGCCTGACCGAGACATTCCTCCGGCACCGGTCATGCGTTACCGGGCGTTGACGCGTCCCGTGCAGTCGTCTAACGACCGACCCTACCGGCAATCCGCCACGTGCATCGCATACACACGGGCCATCCGCCGCGTCGATCGTATCCGCGCGGGCGGCCGGGACGATTACGTCGTCCACCAACGCCTGTCGAACGTGGCAGCCGTCACACAACGACATATGCACTTTGGACGATGCCCGCCCGAATTCTGGACACAACGTCACATTGCGCTCGGTGTCAGGTGTTCATTGCGACACGCCTTCGTCGCATCTCGCCAAATCGCGAAAATCCAGTCATCGCAAGCGATCTCAACGCTGCGCCGAATGCGTGCAGGCTATCGGTACGGGCGTAGAAACCCAAGCGAAAAGTAAAGTGAGCTCCCGCGTCGGGAGGGTGGCCAATACAAGACCCCCATGGGGAAATATGCCCGCCGTTCTTTTCCACTTTGCTTTTCGCACGGTTTCTAACCTCCCGGCCTTTCTCGCCCACGCGCATCCGCGCGCTGGGCGAGCCTTTCATCTCACCAGGAGGTCATCATGACCACACAATGGACAAGTACACCCGAGTTCGATTTCTCTGATTCAACGACTGACGGCGGGGCTGTCGCAACGGAACTCGTTGCGCGCAGAACGCTATTGAAAGTACGTCGCAAGCCCCGGCCGATCGCGGTGGGACGACGGCGCAAGATGCGACGCAGCACCGTCGGGGAGAAGGAGGTTCGCATCCGGTTCTGGTTGCCGTATGGATTGCGCGGCCGATTCAAGACGGCGGCAAAGCGGCTTGGAGTGCGGCCGTCACAGGTCTTGTTGTGTTTGATGGAGGGGTTCGCGCGGACGGGGCAGTTGGCGGTGGATGACGGGTGCGATGGGGCGTGAGCGTTTGATGCAGTGCGCGAACAGCAGCCACGCAGGGCGTGGCTCTAAGCATGGGGTGGGGTCCATGCGTTAAAGCGATGATCATCGTTATCGGCGATCGTCTGGCGACCGATCCCACCGGCACCTGGCACCTGGCATCTGGCAGGCAGCAGGCAGACAGCAGCCAGCAGCGAGCAGTGGTTGAAGTTGATTGCCCATGGCCACCGACAGCCTGTCGAAGGTGGGTCGGGGTGGGTTTGCGGGGGTGTCAAAAACATGGA
>JAEWLO010000349.1 GCA_023457475.1 Pseudomonadota bacterium
GGATCGAAGAGCAGCCACGCAGGGCGTGGCTCTACGCGTCTTCATGCACCGCGCTGGACACGCATGGCGTGTCCCTACGCGGTCATGCTCCGTTACAGCGCGATGCGCGCCACCGATTCCTTGCTGCCCTTCTCGTCCTTGTCACCATTCTTGATGGTCACATACAGCACGTTGTTCTTGGCATCCAAGGCCAGGCTGTTCGGGTGGGTCGGCACGCTGTAGGTCGCCACCTGCTTGTAGCTGTCGCTGTTGTAGGCGGTGACCGTGCCGGCTTCGCGGTTGGTCACGTACAGGCGCTTGCGCGGTGCGTCCAGCAGCAGGCCCAGCGGACCGGCGTCGGTCGGGATGCTGGCCAGTTCCTTGCCGGTGTTGGGATCCAGCACCAGCACGCGCTTGCCCGGGTGCTTCGAAGCAAAGCCGGGAATGCTGGTGCCCTGGTACTTGCGGATCATCTCCAGGCCCTGGTCGGTCACGAACAGGCGCTTGCCGCTCGGCTCCAGCACGAGGTTCATCGGCTGCTCGGCGCTCACCTTGAAGCGCTGGTCCACCTTGCCGCTTTCCGTGCCGACGATGACCACTTCGCCCAGAAGGTTGGAGGTGAGCACGCGCTTGTTGGCCGCATCGAACACCAGGCCCGGGGCCTTTGCGTTGCCCAGGCCGGGAATGGTGTCGACCAGCTTCAGGCTCTGCGTATCCACCACGAACAGCACGCTGCCTTCGCCGGAATGGCCGGTCACGTACAGGCGGTTGTTGGCCGGGTCGACCACCAGCTCGCGCAGGTCGTGGGTGTAGCCGGCCTTGCCGTCCTTGCCGACCTTCTTCTCCATCAGCTGCACGATGCCGATGGCCTTGTTCTGTGCGGTGTCCACCACGGTGACCGAGGTGTCCACGGTGTTGCCCACGTACAAACGATTGTGCGCGTCATCGAGCACCACGCCGAAGGCCTTGCGCTCCAGCGGAATGGCCTGCTCCACGGCCAGCGTCTTCGGGTCCAGGCGCAGCACCTGGGAGGGGCCGGCACCATCGCCGAAACCACCGGACGAAGCCACGAACACTGCGTTCTGGGTCGGGCTGAAGGCCAGTTCGTAGACACCCTGCGCGACGGCAGCGCGTTCAACGGCGGCCGTGGACGCCGCAGCGGTGGTCGCCTTGTCGGCGGCGAACGCAGACGGGGTGCCGAGGGTGAGGGAGATGGCCAGCGCCAGCGCGGCGGAACGGAACAGGGAACGTGGATACATGCGAGCGTCCTTCGTAAGAGGCGGAGAAGGTTGGCTCGCGCGGCCGCGGAGGGCGGCCGACCACACGGCGCGGGGCGCGTGGGCAGGCTGGCTGAGGGCGACATGGTAACAGGAGCGGGAGGGCGATGCTGGGGTGGGTGACAGCGGTAGGGTCGCATCCCTATCTACTGCACGTGGCATGTGGGGTGCCGGTGGGGCATGAACGTTGAACGGAGAGCGCTTCTTCGTTGGAGGTCATGCGTTAAAGCACCGATGCGGGTTATCGGCAGTCGTTTGGGAACCGACCCTACCGAAATTCCACGCCAGAACGGTGCGTGCCGGTGCCCGCCCCGACGATTACTTCCCGTCGCTCATCTCAATGCGCTGGCTGGGGTCGGTTTCATGCGCGTCCACGACGGCGTTGTACGCCTCCAGAATGCGGACGAAGGCGTCCCGCCGCGCTTCCGGGCTGAAGCCACCGGATTCCAGCACACCCGCTGCCATGAACTGCTCGAATTCGAGCACGTCCACGCGGTCCTGCAGGCCGGCGTTTTCCAGCAGGCCTTCCGCGGTGAGCAGCCCTTTGCCGGTGGTGATGATCACCGGGCGTTTGCCGCGGCCGAGGTTCTCGCCGCACTTGCGCACGAGGCTTTCCGAGGGGGCGGTGCTTACGTGCAGGGCTACGTCGCCCAGATCGAAATCGCCATGACGGTCTGCCTTCTGGTCGCTCTGGTTGGCAGAATGATGCACCACCTGCCCCCGCTCCGCTTCCGGCAGCACGGTCTGCAGCTTGGCTCCTACGAGGTGCTGCATCATCGTGCCGAGGTACATGGTGCCGCCGGCCTGCTGCTGCCGCTCAACTGCCTGTTTGGTGAGGTGGCGAACGGCCACGCGCACGCTCCAGGCGGCGTCCAGCTTCAGCGTGAAGGGTTTGCCGGCGAAGAACGCTTCTACCTGGCCGATCCAGAAGTGCTCGGCGGCGTCCACGTCGAGGGTGCCGCGTTTTTCGCGCTCGGTATTGAGGAAGTCCACGTAATCGCGCATCACGCCGATGCTGCCGCGGCTGGTGCGGCCGCCTTCTTCAGCCAGTACACGCACGATGTTGTAGCGGGCGAGGATGGACTGCACCGCCGCGCGGCCGAGACCCAGCACCTGGCCGCGGGCTTCGGTGAGGAGGTCGTCGGCGCGCAGGGGGTAGCCGTCCTTGATGGCGGCGCGGGCGTGTTGGGTGACGACGAGGACGACGGCGAGTGCGCCTTTGCCGCGGATTTTTTTCTGGGTGCAGTAGTGGTGGAGGGCTTCGGTGAGGCTGCCTGGGGCGGGCGGTGCCCCCCCGACCCG
>JAEWLO010000350.1 GCA_023457475.1 Pseudomonadota bacterium
CATCCAAGGTCTGTTGCTGGGGAGTGTGAAAGGGTGAAGCGTGCCGTGGTTGCGGTGAGTCTGGTTCTGGGTGCGGTCGTGTCGATGGCGGCGGTGGCGGCACCCCCTGCGGCTCCGGCCGCGGCCAAGGTGCTGGACAGCTTCGACGACATCGGACCGTGGAAGCTGGTGGTGTCGGACCAGGTCAGCGGTTCGCTGCGCGGCGTGGCGGGCAGCGGCGGCGGTCGCGCGCTGTGCCTGGACTACGATTTCCACGAAGTCTCGGGCTACGTCGGTATCCGCCGCGAGTTGCCGGTTACCTGGCCGGAGAACTATCTGGTCGGCTTCCAGATCCGAGGCGACTCGCCGGGCAACGACCTGCAGTTCAAGCTGATAGACGCCAGCGGCGACAACGTGTGGTGGGTGAACCGCCCGGGCTATGCATTCCCCAAGACCTGGACCGGGGTGCAGTATCGCGCCCGCCAGATTGACAAGGCATGGGGGCCTTCCCCCGAGACGACCCTGACCAACAGCAGGTCGGTGGAATTCACGATCTACAGCAAGGTGGGCGGGCGCGGCACGGTGTGCTTCGACCGGCTCACCCTCCAGGCGCTGCCGCCCGTCGATACCTCCTCGCTTACGCCCTCGGTGATCGCCGACACCGCAACCGCGCTGCAGGGCCGGCTGGTGGACGGCAAGCCGGACACGGTGTGGATCAGCGGCGGCGTGCCCGAGCAGACCATCAGCCTGGACCTGCACAAAGTGCGCGAGTTCGGCGGCGCAGTGATTCAATGGGTGCCGGGGCTGGAGGCAACGCGGTACGTGGTGCGCGCCTCGCAGGACGGCCGCGACTGGAAAACGCTGCGCGAGATCAGCGCCGGCGGCGGGGGCGACCGCGACTGGCTGGCGCTGCCGGACACCGAGGCGCGGTACCTGCGATTCGATCTGAAGGGCGGCCCGAGCTGGCGCTATGGAATCCGGGACATCGCGATCAAGCCCCTGGATTTTGCCGCCTCCCCGAACGAATTCGTGGAATCGGTGGGCGCGGACCTGCAACGGGGTTTCGTACCGCGTGGTTTCAGCGGCGAGCAGCCCTACTGGACCCTGCTGGGTCTGGATGGCGGCCGCGAGCAGGCGCTGATCGGCGAGGACGGTGCGCTGGAAGTGGCCAAGGCCAGCTTCAGCGTCGAGCCTTTCGTGGTGGTGGACAAGGCCGTGCTCAGCTGGGCCGACGTGGAGGCGAAGCAGTCGCTGCAGGACGATTACCTGCCGATCGCCAGCGTGGACTGGAACCATGCCAAGGCGGCGCTGAAAGTGACCGGCTTCGTGCAGGGCACGCCGGAGAAGGCGCAGCTGGTGGGCCGCTATACCCTGCGAAACCCCGACAAGGTCGCACATGATTACACCCTGGCACTGGCGGTGCGGCCGTGGCAGGTGAATCCGCCCACCCAGTTCCTCAACACCGTGGGCGGCGTGAGCCGCATCGACACGCTGGAGATGGAGCCGGGCCAGGTGGAGGTGAACGGCAAGGCGCGGCTGTATCCGCTGCAGACTCCCGACGCCAGCTTTGCCACGCCCTTCGACAGCAAGCTGGAGGTGACCCATCTGGCCAGCGGCAATGTACCGGCGACGCGCGAGGTGCGTGACCCGACAGGGCTGGCCAGTGGTGCGCTGCTGTATCGCTGGCGGCTGGAGCCGGGCGAAAGCCGTGAGGTGGCCATCGTGCTGCCGCAGACCGGCAGCTGGAGCACGCCGAAGGACTTCGATGCAGCCAAGGCACAACAGGCCGTGGCGGCGATGTGGCGCACCAAGCTGGACCAGGTGGCGCTGCAGGTGCCGGCGGCGGGCAAGCCGCTGGCCGATACCCTGCGCACCGCGCTGGCGCACATGTTGATATCGCGGATCGGTCCGAGCCTCCAGCCGGGCACCCGTTCGTATTCGCGCAGCTGGATCCGCGACGGCGCGATGATTTCCGAAGGCCTGTTGCGGCTGGGCCGCAGCGACGCGGTGCGCGAGTACGTGAACTGGTACGCGCCGTACCAGTTCGAGAACGGCAAGGTACCGTGCTGCGTGGACCCGCGCGGCAGCGATCCGGTGCCGGAGAACGACAGCCACGGCGAGCTGATCTTCAACATCGCCGAGTACTGGCGTTACACCGGCGACAGCACCTTCCTGGAGCTGATGTGGCCGCACGTGCAGGGCGCGTACCAGTACATGGAGCAGCTGAGGCTGAGCGAACGCACCGAGGAGAACCGCGCGCGTAATCCGGCCTTCTACGGGATGATGCCGGTGTCGATCAGTCATGAAGGCTATTCGGCCAAGCCGATGCATTCGTACTGGGACAACTTCTGGGCGTTGCGCGGCTACAAGGATGCCGCCGACATCGCGGCGGCATTGGGCAAGGTTGAGGCGATGCAGATCAGCGCCTCGCGCGACGAATTCCGCGCCGACCTGGATGCCTCCCTGCGTGCGGCGGTGGCCCGGCACAACATCGACTTCCTGCCCGGCGCAGCCGAGCTGGGAGACTTCGATGCCACCTCGACCACCATCGCGCTGGCTCCGGGGGGCGAGCAGGGCAGGCTGCCGCAGCCCTACCTGGACAACACCTTCGAGCGTTACTGGACCCAGTTCGAGCAGCGCCGCGACGGCAAGCGCGAATGGAAGGACTACACCCCGTACGAGTGGCGCAACGTGGCCGCCTTCGTGCGCCTGGGGTGGCGCGACCGCGCCTGGCAGGCCACGCAGTTCTTCTTCAACGACCGTGCGCCGCAGGCCTGGAACCAGTGGGCGGAAGTGGTCTCGCGCACGCCGCGCAAGCCGTTCTTCGTCGGTGATCTGCCACATGCGTGGGTCGCTTCGGACTTCGTGCGCTCGGCGCTGGACATGTTCGCCTACCGCCGCGACATCGACGACAGCCTGGTGTTGGCCGCCGGTGTCCCGACGCGCTGGCTGGAAGGCAAAGGTGTTGGGATCAAGGGGCTGCGTACGCCTCATGGCCAGCTGAGCTACCACCTCGGTCGTACCGACAAGGTGCTGACGCTGCAGGTGGAGCCGGGTCTGCTGGCCCCACCGGGAGGGCTGGTGTTGCCCTGGCCCTTCCCCGGGGAACCCGGCGAGGCGCTGGTCAACGGCGAGCCGGTGCCGTGGGTGAACGGCGAGCTGCGCATCGCGCACGTGCCGGCAAGGGTCGAGGTGCAGATTCCGGCGGCCTCGCGTCGGGCCGAACGCAAGGCACCCTAGTGGGTTTGCCGGGCGTGCCGGGCCGCTGGCTGCAGCGCGGGCTGATGCTGGTGTCGCTGGTGGTGGTGCCGTGGGCATGGAGTGCGGAGCCGGGTGAGGCCGGCCTGACCGTGGTGACCTTCAACCTGCACCACGACCGCGAGGACTGGCCCGAGCGCCGGCGGGTCATCCAGCGCGCGCTCGAAGACCTGCAGCCCGACGTGATCGCGCTGCAGGAGGTGATACAGAAGCCCCATGTCCGCAACCAGGCGGCGTGGCTGGCGCGCAAGCTCGGCTACGAGTACCTGTTTGTCTCCACAGATCCACCGGGCCGCTTCAAGCGCTATGGCAACGCGCTGCTGACCCGCCGGCCGGTGCTGGCGCGGCACGAGCACCTGCTGATGCCGTTGTCGGACTACCGCACGGTGGGGCATCTGCGGATCGACGTGGACGGGCAGGAGGTGAACCTCTACGCGACCCACCTCAACGAGCGCAGCGATGACGCCGGCAAGCGCATCCGTGGCGAGCAGATCGCCGACCTGCTTGGATTCGTCGCCAGCACGTCCGGCAACGCGCCGGTGGTGATTGCCGGAGATTTCAACGCGCAGGTGGATGCGGGTGACCTGAGTGGGCTTCGCCAGCGGTACGGCGACAGCTACGGCAGCGTGCATGTAAACAACGAGCTGGCGCAGGTGAGCACGTTGAACCGGCACTACTTCGATGCGCCGCGGCGGATTGACCACATCTTCTTCCAGCAGGATCGGTTGGTGGCGCGCGAGGCGAGGTTGTTGTTCGACCAGCCGTATGCGGAAGGGCGCTGGGCATCGGACCATTACGGCGTGTGGACGCGGTTGAAATTTGCGCCGGCGGTGATTGTGCCGTGATGCACGGACGCGGGTCGCCCCGATCCGGGTAGGGTCGGTTCCCAAACGACTGCCGATGGTGGTGATCGGTGCTTTGACGCAGGGACGCCTGTTGGAAACGCGCTCCGGTCGCAGGTCATGCCCTACCGCACGTGGGACCGTTATCGGCAGTCGATAGGGATGCGACCCTACCGGATGCCGGGCACGCAGGGTGTGTCCCTACGCGGAAGCCAAAAACAAACAGCGGCCTTTCGGCCGCTGTTTGTTGTGCTTCATCGCGCGAAACGGATCAGGGCTTGTCCGCCTTGTCCGCGTCTTCCTTCGCCGCCGCTTCCGCCGGAGCGAGCTCATCCGTCGGGATGTCCTCGCGGGCTTCGGCCTGCGCAGCCTGGGCGGCGGCATCGGTTGCGGCCGGTTCCGTCGGCGCGGCGAACAGCTGGCCGCTCTGGGTCACCGCAGCGGCTTCGACCGGAGCCGGCTGCGCGACCTGTGCCACCGGAGCGGGGTCAACCGTTTCCAGAAGGGCGGTCTGTACCGGGCGGGCGGTTTCGGTCGGACGCGGGGCTTCGACCGGCTTGGCGGCCTCGACGGCTGCCGGCGCTTCAACCCTGGGCGTTTCCACCGGAGCCGGTGCGGTCGGCTTCGGGGTCTCGACCGGAGCC
>JAEWLO010000351.1 GCA_023457475.1 Pseudomonadota bacterium
GCCCACGGCCACCCCGTCGCGTTCCAGCAGCCAGACCGCGTAATCCGGATGCGAGAGGATCACCTGCTGGCGGTCCACCGCGTAAGCTTCAGCCAGGAAGTCTTCCAGATCCTTCGGCGGATACAGATGGCCGAAGGTTTCCACGAACGTGCGCGCCGCCAGCACCGACAGGGTCGGTGCATCGTCCGGGCCGGCGCGACGGATGGCGTACATGGTCGAAGCCGGACTCAGGCGCGGGAGCCGTCGGTCGAGGCGTCTTCTTCTTCCTCGTCCTCGTACTCTTCTTCGTCTTCTTCGTCTTCGTCCTCGTCGAGGTCCTCGTCTTCTTCCTCGTCCTCGTAGTCTTCGACGCCGAAGTCCTCACCGTCCCAGCGGCCTTCGCCGTCGACCACGAAGGTCAGCGCCATGGCGGCCGGGCTGGTGCCCACGCGGACCAGCCAGCCGCCGAACACGCGGGCGCGCTCGGTGACCAGGTTGGCGTCGGAACCGACGTTGCCCAGCTTTTCCCATTCCAGATTGAAGGATGCTTCGGTCATTGCTGAGTCTCCTGAAGGTGTTGGGTGGTTCAGCCGGGCAAGCCCGGCTCTACGGATTGGGATGTCGAAGTTGGCGACGCGCGATGTGGGATGTCGAAGTTGGCGACGCGCGATGTGGGATGTCGAGGTTGGCGACGCGCGATCAGGCTTTGCGCGGGCGAACCTGGATGTGCACTTCGGCCAGCTGTTCGTCCGGGATCGGCGACGGGGCACCGGTCATCAGGCACTGCGCGCCGGTGGTCTTCGGGAACGGAATGACGTCGCGGATCGATTCGGTGCCGGCCATCAGCGCGGCGATGCGGTCGATACCGAACGCGATGCCGCCGTGCGGCGGCGCGCCGTAGCGCAGCGCGTCGAGCAGGAAGCCGAACTTGGCTTCGGCCTCGTCCGCACCGATCCCCAGCAGTTCGAACACCGCGCTCTGCATGTCCGGACGGTGGATACGGATCGAGCCACCGCCGATCTCGTTACCGTTCAGCACCATGTCGTAACCGCGCGACACGGCGGTCTTCGCGTTGGCGCGCAGGTCGGCGATGTCGTCCACCGCCGGTGCGGTGAAGGGGTGATGCAGCGCGACATAGCGCTGGGCTTCGTCGTCGTACTCGAACATCGGGAAGTCGGTGACCCACAGCGGTGCCCAGCCGTCGGCAACCAGGTTGAAGTCCTTGCCGGCCTTCAGGCGGAGCGCGCCCATGAAGTCGGAGACCTTGTTGTAGCCACCGGCACCGAAGAACACGATGTCGCCGTTGCCGGCCCCCACATGGGCCACCAGCGCGGCGAAGGCGTCTTCGGCGAAGAACTTGGCGATCGGCGAGCTGACCTCACCGTTCTCGGCAATCTTGATGTAGGCCAGGCCCTTGGCACCGTACTTGGCGGCATGCGCGGCGTACTCGTCGATCTGCTTGCGCGACAGGCTGGCACCGCCTGGAATGCGCAGCGCGGCCACACGGCCGTCGGCGTCGGCGGCGGCCGCGGTGAACACCGGGAACTCGCTGGACTTGACCAGGTCGGCGACGTCCACCAGTTCCAGCGCGATGCGCAGGTCCGGCTTGTCCGAGCCGTAGCGGCGCATGGCCTCGGCCCAGGTCATGCGCGGGAAGGTGGCCGCCAGCTCAACGTCCACCACCTCCTTGAAGATGGCGCGGATCATGCCTTCCACGTAATCCTGCACGTCGCGCTCGCGCACGAAGGCGAACTCCATGTCCAGCTGGGTGAACTCCAGCTGGCGATCGGCACGAAGGGCTTCATCGCGGAAGCAGCGCGCGATCTGATAGTAACGGTCGAAACCGGCCACCATCAGGATCTGCTTGAACAGCTGAGGGCTCTGCGGCAGCGCGTAGAACTCACCCGGATGCATGCGCGCCGGCACCAGGAAGTCGCGCGCGCCTTCCGGGGTGGCCTTGGTCAGGATCGGGGTTTCGATGTCCTGGAAGCCGTCGATGTCCAGGTGGCGGCGCAGCGCCTGCACCAGCTTGATGCGGGTGCGCTGCATGCGCTGCATCTCCGGACGGCGCAGGTCGAGATAGCGGTACTTCAGGCGGGTTTCCTCGCCCGGGTTCTCATGGGCGTGGAACGGCAGCGGCTCGGCCTTGTTCAGCACGGTGATGCGGCTGGCCACGATCTCCACCTGGCCGGTGCGGATCTTGTCGTTCACGGCATGGCGTTTACGCACCACGCCCTCCACCTGCAGCACGTCCTCGTAGCCCAGGCTGGCGGCGACCTTGAACACCTCCACGCTTTCCGGCTCCACCGTCACCTGCACGATGCCTTCATGATCGCGAAGATCGATGAAGCACACGCCGCCCAGGTTACGGGCAACGTCGGTCCAGCCGGCGAGGGTGACAGTCTGGCCAATCAGGGTCTCGTCGACCAGGCCGCAGAAGTGGGTACGCATGGGGGTAAAGCTCCGCAGGAGATTGCCGGGCCAGGCGGCACCGGTCAGCCCGTTATTCTGCGGCCAGCCCCCCGGCCGGGGCAAATCCTGAACGGTGAACCGGCTTACACACCGGCTTAATAGGGGCCGGACCATAGTCCGCGCACCACTGACCGCAAGGGGAAAGCGTCATGAAACGTTGTCTCGTGGTCTGTCTCACCGTGTTCCTGGCCTGTGTCGCACCGGACCTGCAGGCCCAGGTGGGCACGCGGGCCTATGCTCCGGAAAACCTCCGTACCCTGTCCGTCAGCGACCAGCAGCGGGTCATCGCCCAGGAATACGCCGAACAGTCGGGCGGCCGGCGGATTCCCGACGACCAGATGCGCTTCTACCTGGACCAGGTCAACCGCTCGTCCTGGGGCTTCTCCCGGATCAAACAGGACATCGCCACCTCGCTGCGCGGCAACGGCGGCTGGAACGGCGGCGGAGGTGGCTGGCCGGGCACCAACCCGGGCCACACCAGCGTGATCCGCTGCGAAAGCAACGACAACCGCCAGCGGGTCTGCACCACGGGGTGGTCCAGTGCACGGCTGTCCCGCCAGATTTCCAACACCCGCTGCATCGAGGGCCGCACCTGGGGCTCGCGCAACGGGTCGGTGTGGGTCAGCGGGGGCTGCCGGGCCGAATTCGTGCAGGGCCGCGGCGGCTGGGGCGGCGGTGGCGGCGGCGGAAGCGGCTACACCGTCACCTGCAGCAGCAATGGCAACCGCACCCAGACCTGCGCATGGCAGGGCCGCGGCCGGCCGGTACTGATCGAACAGCTCTCGGGCAGCCCGTGTGCCGAGGGGCGCACCTGGGGCTCCCGGGGCAACAGCATCTGGGTCAGCAATGGCTGCCGCGGACGCTTCGGGACGCGTTGACGCGTCACCGAACGGGCCCCGGTGTTACCGGGGCTCACTTCCCCACGGGGCCGGTGGCAACGCGACCGGCCGCGTGAGGTCGAACACTACCTGGAAACGGCGGCCATCCGGGCGGGTGAGTTCGTAGACGAACTGCTGGTCCGGGTCGATCTCCATCGCCCACGTATTGGTGGTCGACACGTCCATGCCGGCCTTGCGGAACATCGCCACCGAATCGGCATCGGCCGGGAACGCCTGCCGCTGCGCGGTACCCGGCGGCGTGCTGTCGCCCCCGTACATCGTCACTGCGTCCGGGCTGCCGTCTTCGTGCCGGTGATCGTGTTTGAGGCGCAGCCCGGTGTCGGTCCGGGTCACCACCCACGTGCGCGAATGATCGTCGCCCACATGGAAGGGAATGCGCAGCTCGTGCGCGGAATCCTCGCAGCCCCGCACGTGCATCACCAGGCGTTTGCCATCAAACGGATCGGGCGCATCGGTGCGCGGTTCGTTGACCGCGATACGTCCTTCGTAGGCTTTTCCGCAATGTGCGGCCACGGCCGCAAGGAAGGCGTCGGCGGGGGCCATCGACATCTCGTGCGCGACGCTGTCGCGTTGTCCGCCACATGCGCTCAACACCAGTGCGGCGGCCAGTGGCATCGTCTTCAGTACATTCATGCAATCACCCTAGCCCGCTCATGCGGACTGTGCAAATCGCGTGATCACATGACGTGGGCGCACGTCGCTGCAACAGCGGGTTCATGGGGCCTGTGTTAGGGTGGTTCGCGTGACCGGTTCGCCTTCCCCACGAAGGTCGCACGCGTGTTGCGGCTGACCGCCCTGCTCACAGGCGTAGCGTTGCTCCTTACGGGCGGCGGGCTCCTGGGTACGCTGCTGGCAGTGACCGGCGGTGCCGCCGGCTTCGATGCGGGCACCCTGGGTCTGGTGATGTCGGGCTATTTCGCCGGCTTCTTCATGGGCACGTTCTTCGCGCCCTCGCTCATCGGTCGGGTCGGCCACATCCGTGCGTTCGCCTTCTACGCTGCCCTCGCCGCCATCGCGGTGCTGCTGCACCCGTTGTGGATCAACGCGTGGGCGTGGGGCGTCCTGCGCATCGTCACCGGCATCGCCCTGGTCGGGCTGTACACGGTGATCGAAAGCTGGCTCAACGCCGAGCCGGACTCGAAACAGCGCAGCCGTGCGTTCTCGCTGTACATGGTGGTAAACCTCTCGGCCCTGGCACTGGGGCAGATCCTGCTGATGCTGGGCAGCGCGGCGGCCACGCCGATGTTCATGCTGATCGCGATGCTGATCTGCGCGGCCATGCTCCCGGTGACCGCCACCCGCCTGCGGCAGCCGGAAGTGCCGAGCGTGCCGCATTTGAAACTCACCCGCCTGTATGCGGTCGCGCCGGTGGCGAGCGTGGCGGCAGGATTGTCCGGCCTCGCCATGGGCGCGTTCTGGGGCCTGCTGCCGGTGTACGCCGGCAACATCGGCCTGGACGACGACGGCGTCGCGCGCTTCATGCTCACCGCCATTGCCGGCGGCGCGCTGCTGCAGTGGCCGCTGGGACGGATCAGCGATGGGCATGACCGCCGCACCGGACTGGTGGCGCTGAGCCTCGCTGCGGCGGGCATCGCACTGGTGGCGTCGGTGCCGATGATCCAGCAGCAGACCCATCTGCTGTTCGGCCTGATCTTCGTCTATGGCGGGCTGGCGTTCTGTCTGTATCCGTTCGCGGTGGCGCACCTGCTGGACTACCTGCCACGCGAGGACCTGCTGTCGGGCTGCTCCAGCCTGCTGCTGGTGCACGGCGTGGGCGCGGCGCTGGGCCCGGCCATCGCCGGCGTGGCCATGCAGCAGTTCGGCCCGGCGGCACTGCCACTGTATTTCGCCGTGGTGCTGATGCTGCTGGCGCTGTTCGCCACCGCGCGCCTGCTCAGCTTTGCCCGCCTGCGCACGCACCCCGTCCTGTTCCGCCCGATGCTGCGGACCACGCCGGCCGCGCTCGAGCTGATGCCGGAGACCGATGCGCAACCGGCCCCCGACGATCCTGTTCCCCCCTTCAACTCCAGTAAGGAAGTGCATTGACTGTTTCGACACCCACACCTCCCACCCTCACCCGCTC
>JAEWLO010000352.1 GCA_023457475.1 Pseudomonadota bacterium
GACAACCTGCGCAAGTTCCTGTCCGACCACTACGGCCACGTGCTGCGTGAGTTCGGCAGGGCGATCGCGGCCTGCGTGCCGGAGCTGAGCAAGGAGGAGCTGTACTGGCGGCTCGACTTCCTGGCCGGCGCGCTGACCTATGCCATGGCTGACTTCGGGCTGATCAAGCGACCCGCCGGTGTCACCGAAGCGGCGCATCGTGCCCATGCCGCCCACGAACTGATCCATTTCGCCGAAGCCGGGTTCCGCGCCAGCGCTGCCCTCCCCGCTTCGGCCCCCCTTTCCACCCCGTAGCGCCGGGCTCTGCCCGGCGGCCAAGACCAACAAAGGCTTACCGACATGTCCAATTCCCTGCTAGTCCGCCGCGCCGCCGTGCTGGGTGCCGGCGTCATGGGTGCCCAGATCGCCGCGCACCTGACCAATGCCGGTGTCGACACCGTGCTGTTCGACCTGCCCGCCAAGGAAGGTCCGGCCGACGGCATCGTGCTGAAGGCGATTGCCAACCTGGGCAAGCTGAGCCCGGCCCCCCTGGCCAGCAAGTCCTACGCCGAGGCGATCACCCCAGCCAACTACGAGACCGGGCTGGAACAGCTGAAAGACTGCGACCTGATCATCGAAGCCATCGCCGAGCGGATGGACTGGAAGCAGGACCTGTACAGGAAGATCGCTCCGTTCGTGGCCGATCACGCGGTGCTGGCCTCCAACACCTCGGGTCTGGGCATCAACAAGCTCGCCGACGTGCTGCCCGAGCAGCTGCGCCACCGCTTCTGCGGCGTGCACTTCTTCAACCCGCCGCGCTACATGCACCTGGCCGAGCTGATCCCGGCCACCACCACCGACCAGGCCGTGCTGGAAGGACTCGAAGCCTTCCTGGTCACCACCCTCGGCAAGGGCGTGGTGTATGCCAAGGACACCCCGAACTTCATCGGCAACCGCATCGGTGTGTTCTCCATCCTGTCGACCATCCACCACACCCAGCAGTTCGGTTTGGGCTTCGATGAAGTGGACGGCCTGACCGGCCCGCTGGTCGGGCGCCCGAAGTCGGCCACCTACCGCACCTCCGACGTGGTCGGCCTGGACACCATGGCGCACGTGATCAAGACCATGGGCGATACCCTGCCCAATGATCCGTGGCACGAGTACTTCAAGTCGCCGAAGTGGCTGGACGCGCTGATCGCCAAGGGCGCACTGGGCCAGAAGACCGGCGCGGGCATCTTCCGCAAGGTCGGCAAGGACATCGTGGTGCTGGACCTGGAGAAGCAGGACTACCGCGCTGCCGACCGCGCCGCCGCGCCGGAAGTGGTCGAGATCCTGAAGATCAAGAACCCCGCCGAGAGGTTCGCCAAGCTGCGCGAAAGCCAGCACCCGCAGGCCCAGTTCCTGTGGGCGACGTTCCGTGACCTGTTCCACTACAGCGCCTTCCACTTGGCCGACATCGCTGAAACCGCACGCGACGTCGACCTGGCCATCCGCTGGGGCTACGGCTGGTCGCTCGGCCCGTTCGAAACCTGGCAGGCCGCCGGCTGGAAGCAGGTCGCCCAGTGGATCGCCGATGACATCGTGGCCGGCAAGAGCATGAGCAGCGCCCCGCTGCCCGACTGGGTGTTCGACGGCCGCGACGGCGTGCACGCCGCGGAAGGCAGCTACAGCCCCTCGCGCAACGCCAAGCTGCCGCGCTCGTCGCTGCCCGTGTACAAGCGCCAGCGCTTCCCGGACCCGCTGCTGGGTGAAACCTTCAGCCCGGGCGAAACCGTGTTCGAGAACGACGGCGTGCGCATGTGGCACGACGGCGACGGCATTGCCGTGGTCAGCTTCAAGACCAAGATGAACACCGTGTCCGACCACGTGCTCAACGGTCTGCAGGAAGCGATCAAGCGCGCCGAGCAGGACTTCCAGGGCCTGGTGATCTGGCAGCAGAAGGAACCCTTCTCCGCCGGTGCCGACCTGGCTGGCGCACTGGGCCTGCTGCAGGCCGGCAAGGTCGACCAGTTCGAAGAAATGGTGCACAACTTCCAGCGCACCAGCCAGGCGATCAAGTATTCGCTGGTCCCGGTGGTCACCGCCGTGCGCGGTCTGGCCCTGGGCGGTGGCTGCGAGTTCCAGATGCACAGCGCGAAGAGCGTGGCGGCACTGGAGAGCTACATCGGGCTGGTGGAAGCCGGCGTCGGCCTGCTGCCGGCCGGTGGTGGCCTGAAGGAACTGGCCGTCCGCGCGTCGGTGGCGGCCGGCCCGGGTGGCGACGTGTTCGCCGAACTGAAGAAGACGTTCGAAACCGTGGCCATGGCCAAGGTCTCCAACTCGGCGGTCAATGCGCAGGAACTGGGTCTGATGCGCCCCACCGACAAGGTGGTGTTCAACAGCTTCGAGGCGCTGTACATCGCCAAGGCCGAAGTGCGAGCCCTGGCCGAGGGTGGCTACCGTCCGCCGATGCCGGCGCGTCGTATCCAGGTCGCCGGTGACGTCGGCATCGCCACCTTCAAGATGATGCTGGTCAACATGCTGGAAGGTCGTTTCATCAGCCCGTACGACTACGAGATCGCCGTGCGCATCGCCACCGTGCTGTGTGGCGGTGAAGTGGATCGCGGCACCGTGGTCGACGAAGAATGGCTGCTGACCCTGGAGCGCAAGCATTTCGTCGAACTGGCCCAGCAGGAAAAGACGCAGGCGCGCATCGCGCACATGCTCAAGACCGGCAAGCCGCTTCGTAACTGACCGGAACCGTAGAGCCGGGCCTCGCCCGGCTTCGCCTTCCGACACCAAATTCAAGAGATCCCCGCAATGCCCAAGCAGATCCAGGACGCCTACATCGTCGCCGCCACCCGCACTCCGGTCGGCAAGGCACCCAAGGGCGTATTCCGCAACACCCGTCCCGACGACATGCTTGCCCACGTGCTGAAGAGCGTCGTGGCCCAGGCACCGGGCGTGGACGTGAACCGCATCGACGACGCCATCAGCGGCTGTGCGATGCCCGAAGCCGAGCAGGGCATGAACGTGGCGCGCATCGGCGTGCTGCTGGCCGGCCTGCCGAACACCATCGCCGCGCAGACGGTCAACCGCTTCTGCTCCTCGGGCCTGCAGGCCGTGGCGATGGCTGCTGACCAGATCCGCCTCGGCAACGCCGACCTGATGCTGGCCGGTGGCACGGAATCGATGTCGATGGTGCCCATGATGGGCAACAAGATCGCGATGGCCCCGAGCGTGTTCGACAACGACCACGTCGCCATCGCCTACGGCATGGGCATCACCGCCGAGAAGGTCGCCGAAGAGTGGAAGGTGTCCCGCGAAGAGCAGGACGCCTTCGCCCTCGCCTCCCACCAGAAGGCCATCGCTGCCATCCAGGCCGGCGAGTTCAAGGACGAGATCAGCCCCTATGACGTCCGCACCCGCCAGCCCGACCTGGCCGACGGCCGCCGCATCATCACCCGGGACCGCATCATCGACACCGACGAAGGCCCGCGCCTGGATTCGTCCGCCGAAGGCCTGGCCAAGCTGCGCCCGGTGTTCCGCAACGGTCAGTTCGGCGGCACCGTCACCGCCGGCAACTCCTCGCAGATGAGCGACGGCGCCGCAGCCGTGCTGCTGGCCTCCGAGCAGGCGGTGAAGGACTACGGCCTGAAGCCGCTGGCCCGCTTCGTCAGTTTCTCGGTCGCCGGGGTGCGCCCGGAAGTGATGGGCATCGGCCCGATCGCCGCGATCCCGAACGCACTCAAGCAGGCCGGCCTGAGCCAGGACCAGCTGGACTGGATCGAGCTCAATGAAGCCTTCGCCGCGCAGTCGCTGGCGGTCATCCGCGACTGCGGGCTGGATCCGTCGAAGATCAACCCGCTGGGCGGTGCCATCGCCCTGGGCCACCCGCTGGGTGCCACCGGCGCGATCCGTACCGCCACCCTGGTCCACGGCCTGCGCCGCCGCCAGCAGAAGTACGGCATGGTGACGATGTGCATCGGCACCGGCATGGGTGCGGCGGGCATCTTCGAATCGCTTTAATAGCGGATTGATGGAATCGGTAGCGCCGGCTTGCCCAGCTTCTTGCTTTCCAGCGCGAACCGGATCGTCGCCTCGACCAGCCCCAGATGGGTGCCGCAGTCGAAACGCGTGCCCTCGAACCGATACGCGTCCACTTCCTCGGTCGTGAGCAGGGTCGCGATCGCGTCGGTCAGCTGGATCTCGCCGCCCGCACCGGTACCGGTGCTTTCCAGAAGATCGAAGATCTTCGGGCTCAGCACGTAGCGCCCCACCACCGCCAGGTCGCTGGGCGCGTCCTCCGGCTTGGGCTTCTCCACGATCTGCGAGATACGGCCCTTGCGGCCATCGAACGCTTCGGTGGCCACGATGCCATAGCTGGCGGTGTTCTCATGCGGCACGTCCTCGACCGCGATCACGCTGGCACCGGTGGCCTCGTTGAGGTCGGCCATCTGCTTCAGCGCGCCGTCGCCCCGGTTCCAGATCAGGTCGTCCGGCAGCAGTACCGCGAACGGCTCATCGCCAACCACGGCCTTGGCGCACAGTACGGCATGCCCCAGGCCCAGCGCTTCGGCCTGGGTCACGAACACCGCGCGGACACCATTGGGCAGCACGTGGCGAACCAGCTCCAGCTGTTCCTTCTTGCCGGCGCGCTCGAGCTTCTGCTCAAGCTCATAGGCCTTGTCGAAGTAATCGGCCACCGCATGCTTGTAGCGGTTGGTGATGAAGATCAGGGTGTCGCACCCTGCTTCGATCGCCTCGTCGACTGCGTACTGGATCAGCGGCCGATCAATGATCGGAAGCATTTCCTTCGGGACGGTCTTGGTGGCGGGAAGGAACCGCGTTCCCAGCCCTGCGACCGGAAACACTGCCTTGCGGATTCGCTTGTGGGTCACTGCCTGTTGGCCTCTCGTGCCGGAAAGGGCACCACATTAGCCGACTCGACGTGAGTTTCCTGTTGCAGCGGCGAAAACTCCGGCATGGTCGCGAACAGAATGCTGTTGATGGCATCGGTATCGTAGTTCGCGATGGCCTCACGCAGCCGCGGCACGTTGCCGAGCACCTGGTCGCGGGCGAACGTCCGCACGCCGGCTTCCAGGATTTTCGGATGCGCGGTCGGACGGTAGTCCTCGTCCGAGTAGAACAGCGTTTCGTGCAGCTTCTCGCCCGGACGCAGCCCGGTGTAGATGATGGGGATGTCCTTGTAAGGCTGCTTGCCCGCCAGGCGGATCATCTGCTCGGCCAGCACGCGGATCGGCACCGGCTCGCCCATGTCCAGGGTGTAGATCGCCCCGTGCGAAGCCGAGGCGGCCGCCTGCAGGATCAGCTGGCAGGCCTCGGGAAAGGTCATGAAGTAACGGGTGACCTCCGGGTCGGTCACGGTCACCGGGCCGCCCTTAAGGATCTGCTCGCGGAAAAGCGGCACCACGCTGCCGGCCGATGCCAGCACGTTGCCGAAGCGCACGGTCACGAAACGGGTATTGGTGGTCTTCTGGTCCAGGCTCTGGCAGATCATCTCCGCATAGCGCTTGCTGGCTCCGAGCGCATTGACGGGATCAACGGCCTTGTCGGTGGAGATGAAGACGAAATGCTCGATCCGCGCTTCCACGCAGGCGCGGGCCACGGTCTCGGTGGACAGGATGTTGTTGCGCACGGCTTCCCGAAGCTGGCGTTCCAGCACCGGCACCTGCTTGTAGGCGGCGGCATGGAACACCGCGTCAACCGGGGAAAGCGAGAGCGCATGGCGGATCACCGCCGGGTCGCCGCAGTCCCCCAGCACTGCCTCCACTTCCAGGTCCGGGAAGCTGCGCTTGAGTTCAGCCTCGATGGTCAGCAGCAGCAGCTCGCTCATTTCCAGCAGCACGACCCGCCCTGCCCCGTGCCGCGCGCATTGGCGGCACAGCTCGGAACCGATCGAGCCACCCGCGCCGGTCACCAGCACGGTGCGTCCGCCCAGCCAGCCGCGAATCAGCGACCAGTCCGGCAGGATCGGCTTGCGCCCCAACAGGTCTTCGATCGCAACTTCCTTGAGCTCCCCCGGCAGCGAATGGCCGAGCAGCACATCGTTGATCTTCGGCACGGTGCGGAACGGCAGCCCCGTGCTCTCGCAGACGGCGACCACCCGCTGCATGCCGGCCGCGTCCAGCGACGGGATGGCGATCACGAGCAGCTTGGCGGCCGTTTCGCGGACGATGGACGGCGCGTCTTCAATGGTGCCGAGAATCGGCAGCCCCTGCAGCTTGGCTCCCTGCAGATGCGGCGCGTCGTCCAGCAGACCGACCGGGGTGAAGTCGCCGGAGCGGCGCAGATCGCGAACCAGCGCTTCAGCGGCCTGGCCAGCCCCCAGAATCAGCACCCGGCGGGCGCTGGCGTCGGTCTGAAGGGCCTGGTAGTCCTTCCATGCGCGATACAGCAGCCGCGGCGCGCCGAGCAGGGCCGAAAGTGCGAAGGGATAGATCACCAGCACCGACATCGGTACACCGGCAAAGCGCTTGTACGCCAGCACCACGACGATGGCGAGCAGCCCGATGAAACTGGATTTGAAGATATGCAGCAGGTCCGCCACGCTGGCGAATCGCCACAGGCCGCGGTACAGACCCACACGCCAGAACACCACGGCCTGGATGACCAGGACCAGCGAGGTGTCCACGTTCCAAAGCGGTAGTGACGGCGCATCGGCCAACATCGAGTAGCGGCCAGCGTGCAGCAGCTGCCAGCAGGCCCAGACCATGAAGAGGTCGTGGACGACGATGGCGGCACGCGGAAGCATGCTGGTGAAACGGTCCTGCCAAGGCGTCATAAAACTAGCAATCCCATTAGTGGCGCATTCCCTTGCGCAGGAGTAGCCACAGACCGGTCGCGATAACAATCCACGTCACGGCCACGGCAGCCTCCCACCTCGGCTGCATATTCGTGCAAGCATTAAACACTGTAATACTGAACAGACCAAAAACAAAGTACATCCCGGTAACAGAAGTGTGGCCCGCTCCGCGTTTGACCGCGCGCTGGTACAGATGCTGGGTGTGGGGTTCCATCCAGTTCTGCCCCGAGAGCATGCGCGAGAGCAGTGTGAAGCCGGCGTCCACGAGGAAGGCGGTCAACGGCACCAGAAGCAGCAGCCAGGAGATGTCGGTTTCGACGCTGGCCAGGCACAGCAAGGCCGCAATCGCATAGCCCAGCGCTCCGCTGCCCACGTCGCCCATGAAAATGCGGCCTTTGGGATAGTTGAACGGTAGAAATCCCAGACAAGCGGCAGCCAGTACCCACCCGGCCAGGGCCAGCGGTCCGGGCAGCACGAGAGCGAACGCCACCCCGGCCAGCACCGCCTGGGTCGTGGCGATACCGTTGATGCCATCCATGAAATTCCAGATGTTGATCAACGACGTCGTGAACAGCAGGGCCAGCAGGGCCTGCCACGGATTGCCACTGGCCTGCCAGACCAGCGCGGCCACCAGCGCCGCGGCAACCACATGCACCACGAGCCGTCTCAGCGCCGGCAGCGGCCGATGGTCGTCCCACCAGCCAATGCCAGCCACCAGCACCAACCCCAGGCTGACGACCGCCAGCGGCCAGCGTGCCCCGGGCCACAGCACAGCCCCGGCCGCAGCGGCCAGCAGCAGGGTCAACACGATCGCAATGCCACCACCGCGCGGGGTGGCGACCCCGTGGCTGCGACGCTCACCGGGTTGGTCCATCAGGTTGCGCCGCAGCGCATAGTGCCGCGCCCCCCAGGTGAGCGCCGCCGAGGTTGCCAGCACCGCCAGCAACCCGATCCAGCCAGTGGCCGTCATGGCTCAGAGCACCGCGTAGTTCAGCAGCGGTTTGACCGTTCCCCACTCTTTGCAGCTGGGGCATTGCCAGTGGTGGGTGCGCGCCCCGAATCCGCAGCGGGTACAGCGGTACGCCGGGTTGCGGACGAGCAGCTGGTCGGTGATGTGCTTGAGGTCGTGCAGGGTGGCGGTGGAATCCGCCCCTTCGGCCAGGGTCAGGTCGATCAGCGCCGATTCGCCCCGGACCGACGGACGGTCCTTGAGCTGGCGGCCGAGATAGGCACGGGCCGGAGCCACGCCTTCCTGTTCTTCCATCAGCTGGGTCAGGGCCAGCACCGGGGCAATGCCGCGATAGTGCTCGGTCATTTCCGACAGGAACGCACGCGCCCCGCCGAGATCGCCGACCTTGCGATAGTTCTGCATCAGCGGCTGCAGCACTTCGGGCAGGTACTCGGGGTCGTTGCGCGCTGCGCGCTCGAAGGCCCGCACCGCCGCTTCGGCGTTGCCTGAATCGGTTTCCAGCCGCCCTTCGATGATGCCCGCGCGGACCGACATCGCGTCCGCCTGGTAGGCGCGGGCGATCGCCGCCCTCGCCTCGTCGATCTTCCCGGCACCGCGGAAGCGCTCAGCCAGTTCGCATTCGAACTGCCCGACCAGCTTGCCCATCGGCTCACCGGTGACTTCCTCATAACGCGTGGCGTTGTCGATCGCCTTTTCCCAGTCGCGTTCGGCCTGGTAGATGCCGATCAGGTGCTTGAGTGCCTGCGGTGCCCGCTGGTCGATCTGGGCCAGCTCGGTGAACACGGTTTCAGCACGATCCAGCAGGCCGGATTTCATGTAGTCCTCGCCCAGCGCCAGCAGGGCCTGCACGCGTTGCGCATCGCTCAGGTCGGTGCGGTTCACCAGCCCCTGATGCAGGCGGATGGCGCGATCGACCTCGCCTCGGCGGCGGAACAGGTGGCCAAGCGCGACCTGGGTCTCGAAGGTTTCCTTGTCCAGCTCGGCGATGTGCAGGAACAGCTCGATGGCCTTGTCCGGCTGCTCGTTGAGCAGGTAGTTCAGGCCACGGAAATAGGTACTGGAGAGGCGGCTGACCTGGTTGTCACCGTGGCGCTGGCCGCCGCGACGACCGACCACCCAGCCGGAAACGGCTGCCAGCGGCAGAAAGAGGAAAAACCAGAACCACTCGGAGACAAATGCCATTGGCGCTCAGCGTCCGTCAAAAGAAGAAGAAGAAGGGGGTACGGCCAGCGGAGCCGCTTTCTGCGCCTTGCGCAGCTTGGAGTACAGCGGAATGACCATGCCGACCAGGACCAGGCCCGCGCCGATCAGGACGCCGGACAACAGGGCGATGGTGATCGCCAGACCCGTGCTGGCCACGATCTCGGTAAAACCGAGCTTGAGGGTCATGTCCTGGGAATTGAGCGCACCGATGATCAGTCCGACGACCAGAACCGCCAGCAATATCAGCAGACGAGCGAGTTTCATGCGGCTGCTCCGTTATCCGTTGGGCATCAAGAGTAGCCGACAGGAGGTCGGCTCTACCAGCCGAAGGCCACCCACCCGGGTGTACAGCGCTGCATCCGGCCATCCGGACGCAGGCACTCAGGCTGCGGAATCGCCTTCCAGCGGGACGACGGCGCTGACGCGCTCACGCAGTTCCTTGCCTGGTTTGAAGTGCGGGACATGCTTGCCCGGCAGGGCGACCGACTCCCCGGTCTTGGGGTTGCGCCCCAGCCTGGGCGGCCGGTAATGCAACGAAAAACTGCCGAAGCCGCGGATCTCGATCCGGTCGCCTCCGGCCAACGAGCCCCCCATCATTTCCAGCAACGACTTTACCGCCAGATCGACATCGTCCGACTTCAGATGCGCCTGCCGGCGCGCCAGGATTTCGATCAGCTCGGATTTGGTCATTGCGGACTCGCTTCGAGGGGGTCACACCCTGAAACGGCCCGGACA
>JAEWLO010000353.1 GCA_023457475.1 Pseudomonadota bacterium
GCAGAGCCCCGCTCTACGTGACTTAGTGCGCGGCCATGTAGATGTCTTTCAACACCGCTTTCTCAAGCTCAAGCTCGCCCAGCAGATTCTTCACGATATCCCCCAGGCTCAGCACACCGACTACCCGGTCGTCTTCAGTCACCATCAAATGGCGGTGCCGCGAATACGTCATCAACGCCATGGCCTGCTTCAAGGTAGCGTCAGGCGAAATGCCTTCCAGACCGGCCGACGGCAAGGTAGAGATTACCCGCCGGCCCGCCTGGGGACCATCGTCGGCGAGACTGCGCACGATGTCCTTCTCGGAAATGATCCGGACCGGGACATGGTCGCGGGTGACGACCAGGGCGGCGATGCCGTGGGCGCTCATTTTGTGGGCGGCGGCCCCGACGGTGTCTTCCGAATCGATGGTGATGACGGCTTGTTTCTTCAGCTGCAGAAGTTCGCGGACGTTCATTCTTGTTCCTGTTGCAGGGTACTGAGATCGAGTGCTTGCGAACGAGGTCAGTGCGAATGCACCTGTCTGTGGCCTCGGTCAAGTGACGGTTCGTCGCGGAACCGGCTGACGATCTGAATATGGCACCCCGTGTAGAACCGGCGCTGAATGTGACCGGGTGCTCAGACTAAAGTTTTCGGGGCGCGCGGCAGGCTCCCCATTCATGTGATGACCGTCCCCGAGCCTTTCGCGCACTGATGTCGCAAGACAGCCAGATTCGACTACGCCGACCACTGCGTAGCGACGCGCCACGCGCTTCCTGGAGGATGAAACAACGGGAAAGGTCGTCCTGGACGTCGCCAGTTCCACAGAATCCAAACGGGCCTACGATACGGAGCGAGGTGCCGTTGAGAGATCGATGGGATTCCCAGTTGAGTTCAGGCTTGTGTCGCCGCCTCACGACTTGAATCTCTTCTTACGAAGCCGAAACTTATGCCGTGCGCTTCGATCTTTAGTCGTGCGTTCTTCGGCTGATCATCGCTATCGTCAGTCGTCTTGCGACCGACCCTACCCTGCCTGTGCGAGTCCCGGTGCAAACATTGAAAAGGCCGGTCAATGACCGGCCTTTTCTCGGGACCGCCGCAGCGGGGCAGAGCCCCGCTCTACGGGTTACTCCACCGTCACGCTCTTGGCCAGGTTGCGCGGCTTGTCCACGTCGGTGCCGCGCGCCAGCGCGGTGTGGTACGCCAGCAGCTGCACCGGGATGGTGTGCACCACCGGGCTGAGCACGCCGGCATGGCGCGGGGTGCGGATGACATGCACGCCTTCGCTTTCGACGAAGTTGCTGTCCTGGTCGGCGAACACGAACAACTCGCCACCACGGGCACGCACTTCCTGCATATTGGACTTCACTTTCTCCAGCAGGCTGTCGTTGGGGGCGATCACCACCACCGGCATGTCCTCGTCCACCAGCGCCAGCGGGCCGTGCTTGAGCTCGCCCGCCGGATAGGCTTCGGCGTGGATGTAGGTGATCTCCTTGAGCTTGAGCGCGCCTTCCAGGGCGATCGGGTAATGCAGGCCACGGCCCAGGAACAGGGCGCTGCTCTTGCGCGAGAAGCGCTCGGCCCAGGCGGCAATCTGCGGCTCCATGTTCAGGGCGTGCTGCACGCTGCCCGGCAGGAAGCGCAACTGCTCCAGGTAGTCCGCTTCCTGCGCTGCGTCGACGCGGCCGTGCAGTTTGCCCAGCACCACGGTCAGCTGGAACAGCGCGGCCAGCTGGGTGGTGAAGGCCTTGGTCGAGGCGACGCCGATCTCGGCACCGGCGCGGGTATAGCAGACCAGCTCGCTGGCGCGCGGAATGGCGCTTTCCGGCACGTTGCAGATCGACAGCGTATGGGTGTGGCCGAGCGACTTGGCGTACTTGAGCGCCTCCATCGTGTCCAGGGTTTCGCCGGACTGCGAGATGGTGACGATCAGGTGCTTCGGGTTGGCGTACGCAGCGCGGTAGCGGTATTCGCTGGCGATCTCCACGCTGCACGGCAGGCCGGCGATGGATTCGATCCAGTAGCGTGCGGTCAGTCCGGAGTAGTAGCTGGTGCCGCAGGCCAGAATCTGCACGCCCTCGATGCCGGCCAGCACAGATTCGGCATTCTTGCCGAACAGCTCGGCGGGGAAGCCACCGGCGTCGATCGCCGCCTCGATGGTATCGCCCAGCGCGCGCGGCTGCTCGTGGATTTCCTTCTGCATGAAGTGGCGGTACGGGCCCAGTTCCAGCGAGGCCAGCGACACGTCCGAGAGGTGCACGTTGCGCTCGACCGGCTGGTCCTGCTCGTCGTACACCTGCACGCCATCACGGCGCACGTCGGCGGTGTCGCCCTCTTCCAGAAAGATGACGGTGCGGGTGGCCGAGATCACGGCCGAGACGTCCGAGGCGACGAAGTTCTCGCCCTCGCCCAGGCCCACCAGCAGCGGGCAGCCCATGCGTGCACAGACGAAATGCTCCGGTTCGGCGCGGCTCATGACGGCCAGCGCGTAGGCACCGGTCAGCTCTTTCACGGTGCGCTGCAGGGCGGTCAGCAGGGTATCGCCGCCCTTGAGGTGATAGTGCATGAGGTGGGCGATCACCTCGGTGTCGGTCTGCGACTCGAACACATAGCCCAGCCCGCGCAGCTTCTCGCGCTGTTCTTCGTGGTTTTCGATGATGCCGTTGTGGACCAGCGCCACGCCGTGGCTGATATGCGGGTGCGCGTTGGCCTCGGTCACGCCGCCATGGGTGGCCCAGCGGGTGTGGCCGATGCCCATGCGGGCGTCGAATCCCTCGGCGGCCGCGGCCTTCTCCATCTCAGAGACGCGGCCGGTACGGCGCACGCGGCGGACGTCAGGCTTGGCCTGGGTCTGGTCGATCACCGCAATGCCGGACGAGTCGTAACCGCGATATTCCAGCCGCTTCAGGCCTTCGATCAGTACCGGTACCACATCGCGATCCGCGATCGCTCCCACAATGCCGCACATAGCGTCGTATCCCTGCTGTAGAGCCCCGCATTCTAACGTGACCGCCGGACAGGCCTGGCCGCTGTCCGCTTAACAAAAGTGTCCGCTGCGCTGTCCGCGGACACCCGGACAATGGCCGGCGTATCGCAAGTCCTTGTTTTACAAAGACGCAAAGTTGGCACGAAGTCTGCTTTACCTCAGTCAGACCCAACGCGAACGAGCCCGATGATCCGCGACACTTCCGCCCAGGACCAGACCTTTGCCCCGTCGGCCGCCGCCGCGCCCTGGAAGCGCTGGCTGTGGCCCGGCCTCGCCGCGCTGGTGGTGCTGCTGGCCATCGTGTTCGCCGCCCGCGCCTGGCTGGGAGCCAGCCGCTCCTTCGACAGCAGCCGGGTGCGGATCGCGGAAGTGAAGCGCGGCGATCTGGTCCGTGACATCGCCGCCGACGGCCGCGTGATCGCTGCCAACAGTCCGGTGCTGTACGCGATCTCCGGCGGCACCGTGGACCTCAAGGTCGTCGCGGGTGACGTGGTGAAGAAGGGCCAGGAACTGGCGATCATCGACAGCCCTGAACTGCGCAGCAAGCTGGCCCAGGAGCAGGCCACCCTGGCCGGCCTGGAGGCCGAGGCCAGCCGCGCCCAGCTCGACGCCACCCTGGCCCGGGCCAGGGCGCGCAAGGACACCGACCAGGCCAGCGTCGATCGCCAGGCCGCCGAACGCGACCTGCAGCGCTACCAGCGCGGCTACGACGGCGGCGCAGTCCCGCAGATCGACCTGGCCAAGGCCACCGACACCCTCAAGAAGGCCGATATCTCCCTGGCCAACGCCCAGACCGACGCCCGCCTGCAGGGCCAGGGCGCGGACCTGGATGCCCGCAACAAGCGCCTGCTGGCGGATCGTCAGAAAGCCGTGGTCGACGAAGTGCAGCGCCAGGTGGATGCCCTGACCCTGCGCGCGCCGTTCGACGGCCAGGTCGGCCAGGTGCAGGCCACCCAGCACACCAATGTGGCCGCCAACGCGCCGATCCTCGGCGTGGTGGATCTATCCCGCTTCGAGATCGAGATCAAGGTGCCGGAAAGCTTCGCCCGGGAACTGTCCATCGGCATCCCCGCACAGCTGACGAGCGGCAACGGCCAGCCGTTCGCCGGCGAGATCAGCGCCGTCTCGCCCGAGGTGGTCGCCGGTGAGGTCAACGCCCGCATCCGCTTCACCGACAAGCAGCCGCAGGGCCTGCGCCAGAGCCAGCGAATGCAGGCGCGGGTGGTGCTCGATACCCGCCGCAATGTGGTCAAGGTGGAACGCGGCCCGTTCGTGGAACAGGGCAACGGCCAGGCCTATGTGATGGATGGCGACGTTGCCATCCGTCGCCCGGTGCAGCTGGGCGTGAGCAGCCTGGGCGAAGTGGAAATCCTATCCGGCCTGCAACCCGGCGAACGCGTCGTGGTGTCCGGCAGTGATCTGTTCGGCGATGCCGAGCGCGTGTCCGTCAATTAACCCTTACGACTTCCAGAAGGAAACTGTCATGCTTGAGATGCGCTCGGTTGCCAAAGTGTTCCGTACCGAACAGGTGGAAACCCATGCCCTGCGGTCGCTGGACCTGCACGTGAAGGAAGGCGAATTCGTCGCCGTGACCGGTCCGTCCGGTTCGGGCAAGACCACCTTCCTCAACATCGCCGGTCTGCTGGAGACCTTCACCAGCGGCACCTACCTGCTCGACGGCCAGGACGTGAGCCAGCTCGGCGACGACGCGCGCAGCCGCCTGCGCAACCAGAAGATCGGCTTCATCTTCCAGGGCTTCAACCTGATCTCCGACCTGAACCTGTTCGACAATGTCGACGTGCCGTTGCGCTACCGCGGCATGCCAGCCTCCGAGCGCAGGCAGCGCATTGAACACGCACTGCAGCAGGGGGGCCTGGGCTCGCGCATGAAGCACTACCCGTCCGAACTCTCCGGCGGCCAGCAGCAGCGCGCGGCCATCGCC
>JAEWLO010000354.1 GCA_023457475.1 Pseudomonadota bacterium
CATGAACGCATCAACACCCCTTGGGCCGGCCAACGGCCGGCGCTACCGTCCCCGCACACATCGCCGAAGTCCGTTAGCTGTCCCGGCCCTTCGCCATCGCCGAAAACACCCCGTCCCGCCGCACCCATGCGTGGAACAGCGCCGCGCACAGGTGCAGCACCACCGTGGCGAACAGCACATAGGCCAGCAGGCTGTGGGCGCTGCGCAGCGCGGCGTACAGCGCCGGGCTGTGCGGCAGGATGGGCGGCAACACGAAGCCCTTCCACATCTGCACCGGGTAACCACCGGCTGACAGCATGCCCCAGCCGACCAGTGGCATCGCGAACATCAGCCCATACAGCAGCCAGTGGGAGGCATGCGCGGCGGCGACCTGCCAGGCCGGCAGATCGGCGGGCAGGGCCGGCGGACGGTGCCGCAGGCGGTTGATCAGCCGCACCACCGCCAGCAGCAGGATGGCGATACCGAGCGGGCGGTGCAGGTCGACCAGCGCCGGCCGCCAATGCAGCGAAGCGACCATGGTCACCCCCACGAACAGCATGGTCAGGATCAGCACGGCCATCAGCCAGTGCAGCACCCGCGCGGTGAGATTGAAGTGTCCGCTGATCTGCTTCATTTCGCCTCTCCCGTCGCCTTCGCCGTGCCGCTGGCGGTTTCGCGCTCGCGGCGGTTGAACGAGACCGAGTACACCGCCGAGCGTGCGGCCAGGATCGGATCGTCGGTGCCGGCGATGCCGGTGGGCAGGATCAGGGGATCGAAGTTGATGTCGCGGCACGCGCCGGTAGCCTGCGGCTGCATCGCGGTGAGGCTGAGCGTACCCACCTTCACCTGGCGGCGTGCCTTCGGCCACGGAATGGACGGGTCATCGACCGCGTCACCGGCATCGGCCAGGGTCGCCCACATGTCCCACCCCACAGGACCCTGTGCCAGCCGCTGCTGGAACTCATCGGCAAGGTAGTCCAGCCCGGCCTGCGCGCGCTGCCCGGGCGTCATGGCTTCAAACGCCGCCTGCGGCCGCATGCTCCAGCGAACCACCTGTTCCTGGCCGGCGGAATTGATGAAGCGGAAGCTGTTCACGCCGTTGTAGTCGGTATTGGCCCAGCTGGTCGACCACGGCGCGGTTTTCGCCCAGTCGCCGAAGGCGCGCATCGAGGGGTACTTCGCCGCCAGGGCAGCCATCTTCGCCGGGTCCGGTTTGCCGGTGGCCGGGTCGGGAATCTGGGCCCTGGTCTGTTCGAGGAAGGCCTCGGCGGTCGGCACGGCAAAGAACGGAAAACTGTTCATCGCGGACCGCCATTCCTGGCCATCATCGGTCTTCAGCTGCAGCGCCATGCTGCGCACACGCGCGTTGGCGTCGGCGCCATGTGGGTCCGCCCCGCCGATCGACATCCGCCCGAGTACCGGCACCTGCTGCTGCCGGAACACGCGTGCCGAACTGAGTTCCGCGCCCTGTGGCGAGCCCTGGAACGTGCCGGTCACGCACACGCCCTTGCTGTGCGCGCGCCGAAAGCCGGGATGCTTCGCGCCGGTCGCTTCAATGGTGTCCGTGAAGGCCTGCGCGGTGGGCCGGTCGCGCCCGATCCAGCCGGCCAGCCAGGCGAAGGCCAGCACCAGCAGGCCGGCGACCAGCGCGATCAGCGCGATCCAGAACAGCGGTGAATGCGGCGGCGGGCGCGAAGGATCATTGTCCTGGCCGGCACGGGTATAGCGGAAGAGCGACATGGGCGGGTACCTGCCTTCACGGAACGTGAGTGGGTGGGACTGCCAGCGCAGGGTGCCAGAACCGTGCGCATGCCGATATTCACATTTTCGACAAGGTTGGAAATGAAGATCCCCGCCGGGGCGGGGATCGTCATCAAGCGTATCGGGCTTTCAACATCGCCCAGGCCGAGCGCAGCGCCAGCGCCTCGCCGCCGGCCGGGCGGCCCGGCCGTTCGCCGTCATTCCAGGCATACACGTCCAGGTGCGCCCAGATCTGGCCTTCGGCGATGAAGCGCTCCAGGTACAGCGCGGCAGTGACCGAGCCGGCCATCCGCGAGCCCGCATTGGCCAGGTCGGCGATGTTGCTGTGCAGGTAGCGCAGGTAGGGGCGCCACAGCGGCATGCGCCACACCGGATCGCGGGTGGTGTCGCCGGCCTTCAACCACTGCTGCGCCACCGTGTCGTCGTTGCTGAACAGCGCCGGCAGGTCCGGACCCAGCGCGATGCGTGCCGCGCCGGTCAGGGTGGCGAAGTCCAGCAGCAGCTCGGGTTTTCCCTCGCTGGCGTAGGTGAGGGCATCGCACAGGATGACCCGGCCTTCGGCATCGGTGTTGTCGATTTCGATGCTCAGGCCCTTGCGGGTGGCGATCACTTCACCCGGGCGGAAGGCGTCCGGGCCGATCGCGTTTTCCACGGCGGGAATCAACAGGGTCAGCTGCACCTTGAGCTGTTGGGCCATGATCAGCCCGGCCAACGCCAGAGCGTGTGCCGCGCCGCCCATGTCTTTCTTCATGTTGCGCATGCCGTCGGCCGGCTTGATGTCCAGTCCGCCGGTGTCGAAGCACACGCCCTTGCCCACCAGTGCCACGTGCGGTGCACCCTCGGTGCCCCAGCGCAGGGCAATCAGGCGCGGCGCGCGGTGCGAGGCGCGGCCGACGGCGTGGATCGCCGGGAAGTTCTGCTCCAGCAGCGCGTCGCCGGTGATCACCTCGATCCGCGCACCGTGCGTGCTGGCCAGTTCGCGGGCGGCGTCTTCCAGCTGCTGCGGCCCCATGTCTTCGGTCGGCGTGTTCACCCAGTCGCGCACGCGCAGGCTGGCCGTGATCACGTCGCGTACTTCGGCCGACGGTGTGGCGACCAGCTGCGCCGGAGCCCGGTTCGGCTTGCGGTAGCGGGCGAAGCGGTAGCTGCCCAGGCCCCAGCCCAGGTGCAGCAGGGTCTGGATGTTCTCCGGCAGGTCGCCAGCCAGCTGCCAGACGCTGCCTTCCGGCAACGCGAACGGCGCATGCGCGTAGGCATAGGCATCGCCCGGATCACCAATGCCCACGATCGCACCGGCAATCCCGGCTTCGCCGGGCAGCAGTACGACGCTGCCGCCGCTGCCGTTGAAGTGCTGCGCGTCCAGCCAGGCCACCAGGGCCGGTGACTGCTGCGCGCGCCAGGCGGCGAACTGCTCGCGCTCCATCACATGCAACGGCAGGGCGTGGGAGGCGTCGGTGGTAAAGCCGGTGATCTGGGTCATGCGGTCAGGTTTCCGTTCGTGATCAGGCGTGCGGGGCGGAAGCGTTGGCATCCAGCCAGTCGGCCAGCCCGGTCAGGGTGTCGAACTGCAGGTCGGGCTGCAGCGAGGGATGGGTCCAGGTGTGCTGTACGCGGTTGATCCAGCAGCCGCGCAGGCCGGCCTGCATCGCGCCGACCACGTCCATCTCGGCATGGTCGCCCACGTGCAGTACCTGCGCCGGAGCGACATCCAGGCGGGCGCAGGCGGCGTGGAAGATGCTGGCCGCCGGCTTGGCCGCGCCGTGCTCGCGCGATCCCAGCTGGAAGGCAAAGTGGTGGGCCAGCCCGATCCGTTCCAGGTCGGCATTGCCGTTGCTGACCGCCGCCACCGGCACCCGCGCGGCGATGCGGGCCAGCGCGTCGATCGCGTCCGGGTAGCACTCCACCTGGTTGCGCGCGGCATAGAAGGCCTCGTAAGCCGGCTCCAGCAGGTCCAGGCTGGCACCGCTGTTTTCGAGGGCCTCACGCAGGGTCAACCGGCGCAGCGCGCTCAGGTCATAGTGCAGGTGAGGGTTGTCGGTGAAGGAGCGCTCGCGCAGTTCGCGCATCGCCGCCACCGGGTACATCGCGGCGGTGGCGGGGCTGTGCTCCAGCATCCACTCGTAGAGCACCTGGTCGATACGGGCCCCGATCGGGGCGAACGGCCAGAGGGTGTCGTCGAGGTCGAGGGTGATGGCTTGGACGGAAAAATTCACCCCGCCATTGTACGCCTGCGGCGGGGCCGCCACCCAGGGCGTGGCCTACTCCAACAACCGCGCCCACCCCTGCGTTCCGTCCAGCCGCGCCAGCACCAGCTTGATGCAGACCAGCAGCGGCACCGACAGCAGCAGCCCCACCATGCCCCACAGCCAGCCGAACACCATCAGTGCCAGGATCAGGATCAGCGGGGAAATGGCCATCTGCCGCCCCAGCACGATCGGGGTGATGACCTGGCCCTCCACCGTGTGCAGGGCCAGGTAGCAGGCCGCCGGCAGCAGCGCCTTGAACGGATCGTTGAACTCGACAAAGCCCATCAGCAGCATCAGGGTGACGCCGATGAACGGACCCACGTAGGGTGCGAAGTTCAGCAGCGCCGCCACCGTGCCCCACAGCAGCGCCTCCTGCACGCCGATGCCGAGCAGCAGCAGGATGCCCGAAAACACCAGTCCCACCAGCGCGTTGATGACCGAAATGGTCAGCACGTAGCGCGACACTTCGCGTTCGATCGAACGCAGGATGTCGGTGGTGAACCGCTGCTGCTGGCGGCTGGGGAACAGTGCGATGGCGTGTTTCTGCAGCGTCTGCCCGTAGATCATGAAGAACAGCGTGAGCAGCACTACGGCCAGCACCGACGCGGCCAGTTTCGGGGCCCGGGTCAGCACCCGGTAGGGATCGTCCAGCTGGGTGCGCACCACCTGCACGCGGCGGCTGGTCTCACCCCCGGCCACGCGGGCGAAGTTCTCGGCCGCCTGGTTGGCCTGCTGCACCGGCTTGGTCAGGTTCTGTACCTGGCGCGCCACCTTGCGCAGCTGCTGCGGCGCTTCCTGCGCCCAGTCCATCGCCGGGCCGACCAGCTGCACGCCCAGCGCAGCGGCACCACTCAGGCCCACCCCGATCACCAGCACCGCGGCCAGGAAACGCGGAATCCACAGACGGCCCAGCAAGCGCAGGATGGGGTTGCCCACCAGCGCGAAGAACATCGCCAGCAGCACCGGCAGGATGATCGCCTGTGCGGCCCACAGCGTGTAGCACACAGCCAGCGTGGCCAGCACCACCAGCGACATCGGCGCGCGCGGACGCGGCGCGGGAGGAGAGGGCGGAACCTGTCCGGAATCAACGACCGCATCGGAAGGAGAGGGCGCAGGTACGCTCATGCGGATCGCACTGGAGAAAGGTGCGCCATTATTGGGCAAAGCAGGTGGGTGCGGCGTGTGGGCCGCATCCCGGTGACGTCATCGCTCGGAGACGTCGGTGGCCGCTTCCGCTGGCTGCGGTTGCAGCTGTCCCGGCGCGTGCCGGGTCGAGCGCTCCGGCTGAACGCGCGGCGCGGCACTGGCGGGCGGCGCAGGATCGACTGCGTCATCCACCTTGTCTGCCGCCTGTTCGGCGGTATCGGCCGCTTCGGCGGCCTGCATCGAGGCAAAGGCCGCCTGGGCGCTGGCCAGCAGGTTGGAGACCGAACCGATCATCTGCAACCAGCGTGCCCCGTGGAAGCGGGTCTTGCCCGGCTCCAGCTTGCCGGCGATGAAGCCGCCGGCCAGGCCCACGGTGATGATGCGCAGGGGGGTCCACCCTTCGCGCCAGGCCTGGCTGAGCGTGAACCAGTTGCCCTGGGTTTCATGGCTGCGGATGGCCACCACCTGTTCGGCGCGCTTCACCCGCTGACGCAGGGCTTCGAACTTCATGGGGCACGCTCCGTGGTTTCGTCCTGGCCTTCCGGGTCGTCTTCATGCGGCTCGTCGAACAGGCCCAGGCGGGCCAGCTGGCGACGGGTGGCATGCATGCCGGTGTGGCGGAAGAAGAAAGAGACCCGCCAGATCGCATAGCCGGTCACCGCCAGGCTGAGCAGCGAGGTGATCAGCAGCGAATGGAACCAGGACAGGCCCCACCGCTGCATCAGTGCGATCAGGGTGCCGGCCAGCAGCAGCCAGGCCGACGCCCCGAACACGATGGCCACGCCGCTCCAGGCCAGGGCCCGTCCGAACGCGCTGCGGGCCAGCGCGAACTCGAACGACGCCAGCCGCCGCAACGAGCGCAGCGTGTGCTTGGCCGAATCCACGGTCGCACGGCCGGCCTGGCCGACGTCGCGGATGCTCTCTTCCAGCCCGGGGGCCTTGTACGCATCACCGTCCGGTGGCGGCGTTGCCGCGCCACCGTCAGGGGGCAACTGGGTCTGATCGCTCACGCCGGATTACTTGTCGCCGCCGCTGCGGGCCAGCTTGGCGATGATCCAGCCGGCGGCGAAAGCAACGCCGAACGAGGCCAGCGGACGTTCGCGGATCAGTTCGGCGGCGCTGTCGACCAGGTCCTTGCCCTTGTCCATCAGCGCGTCCATCTGCTCCTTGGCGGCGG
>JAEWLO010000355.1 GCA_023457475.1 Pseudomonadota bacterium
GCCCAGGGCAGCCCGCTGGATTGGCAGAAAACGCCCTTGGCGACCGCGCGTCCGGCGGTGCTGCCGCAGGCGGCCATGGAGACCCTGCGCATCGACGGCGGCAAAACCGACAAGCTGCGTCCCGGCGACATTCTGGGGGCGCTGACCGGCGAGGCGGGTCTGTCCGCCAAAGTGATCGGCAAGATCGACATCTATGCCACGCGTTCGTATGTGGCGATCGCGCGGGAACAGGTAGGCAAGGCGATCGCGCGGCTGGAAGCCGGCAAGATCAAGGGACGCCGGTTCCGGGTGCGAAGAATGTAATTGGCACCGCACCCGGCGTAGAGCCACGCCCTGCGTGGCTCCGGGGTGTCGGATCACCTGACGCTCAATACACCAGGTTGGCCACCAGCGGCACGTCGCTCGCCCAGCGCTCGCGCCCGCCCAGTCCGGCCAGCTCCACCAGCACGGCAGCGCCGAGCACGTCCACCTGCAGCTGGCGTGCCAGCGACAGCGCCGCCAGCAGCGTGCCGCCGGTGGCCAGCACGTCGTCCACCACCAGCACGCGTGCCCCGGGCGGCAATGCATCGGCATGCACTTCAATGCTGTCGGTGCGGTACTCCAGCGTGTAGTCCTGCCGCAGCGTACGACCGGGCAGCTTCCCCGGCTTGCGCACCGGCACGACACCCACCCCAAGCACCCGCGCCATTGCGGCTCCGAGGATGAAACCCCGCGACTCGATGCCCATCACCGCATCCAGACCCGCGTCGCGCCAGGGTTCCACCATCGCATCAATCGCAGCGGCAAAATCCGGGCCATCGGCCAGCAGCGGCATGATGTCCTTGAACAGGATGCCGGGCTTGGGGAAATCGGCAACGTCGCGCAGGCGGGCGGCCCAGGCGGGCGCGGCGGCGGAGGATTCGGTCATGGGGAGGCACCGCAGAGGGTGGCATAGGGTACCGCGCCGGGTGTTTGCCCGGGCAGGCCGGTCAGCCGGGGAGGATCACGAACTACAGGACAGCATCGAACAGCCCGCCCTGTCGTCCGCCCAGGCGGGCCGCTTCGCCGCAAAGTGCTCCGCACCCGGCTGAAGGTCGTACGGCCGCCGCAGCAGCGCCTGCAGGGTCTCCACGCCCCCAAGATCGCCCTGCTCCGCCCGCTCGATGGCCTCCTGCGACAACCAGTTGCGCAGTACATACAGCGGATTGGCCCGGTCCATCTGCTGACGGCGCCGGAACGGGTCGCCACCATCGGCCCGCACGCGTGCAGCGTACTGCTGCAGCCAGGCCTGCAGGGCCGGCAGGATCGCGGCGCGGCGTTCCGCCGAATAGAAGCTGTGCTCCAACACGGCGACATCCGGAGCCTGCACGTCCAGCGTGGACAACGCGCGGAAGGCCAGGGTCATGTCCATCTGACCCTCCCGCAGGAGCTGACGCCAGGCCGCCATCATCGCCACGTCATCCTCACCGCACGCCTTCAGTCCCAGCTTGGCGGCGATGTCCTCGCGCTCACACCGGGCGTACGTCGCCTGGAAGGCGGCCAGTCCGTCGTGCAACGGCTGCACGTCGTCGAACAACGGCGACAGCGCCTGCGCCAGCCGGGTCAGGTTCCAGTACGCCACCTGGGGCTGGGTGCCGAAGCGATAGCGCCGCCCCTGGCTGTCGGTGGTATTGGGGGTCCAGTCCGGATCGTAGTCCTCGACCCAGCCATACGGGCCGTAGTCGATCGTGAGTCCGAGGATGGACATGTTGTCGGTGTTCATCACGCCGTGCACGAAGCCCACCCGCATCCAGTGCGCGACCATGACAGCCGTGCGCTCGCACACCTCGGTGAACCAGGCCGCGTACCGCGGCTGGCCGGTCCCGCCGAGGGCGGGGAAGTCGCGGGCGATGCAGACATCGGCCAGCTGCCGCAGCAGGTCCACGTCGCCGCGCGACGCCGGCAGCTCGAAGGTGCCGAAGCGCACGAACGAGGGAGCAACGCGACACACCACCGCGCCCGGTTCCGCCTGTGGGTGGCCGTCGTAGAACATGTCGCGCACCACGGCCTCCCCCGTGCCCACCAGGCTCAGCGCGCGCGTGGTGGGGACGCCCAGATGGTGCATGGCCTCGCTGCACAGAAACTCGCGGATCGACGAGCGCAACACGGCGCGACCATCCGCGCCACGTGAGTAAGGCGTGCGCCCTGCCCCCTTGAGCTGCAGCTCCTGCCGGGAGCCGGTCGGCGTGACCAGTTCGCCCAGGGAAATGGCGCGGCCGTCGCCAAGCTGCCCGGCCCAATGGCCGAACTGGTGCCCGCCGTAGTTGGCGGCCCAAGGCTCCATGCCGGCATACAGCGCGTTGCCGCCGAACACGCGCGGGAAGTCGGCACTGCCCAGGAGATCCGGGCCCATCCCGAGCGCGGTCGCCATCTCCGGGGAATACGCCAGCACCTGCGGCGCGGCCACCGGCGTGGGCATGACCGACGACCATGCGGCCCCACGCACCTCACGCACGGCCGGGCCGTCCACAGGATCGCCCGGAAGCTCACGGCGGAAGCGGTTGTCGAAGCGCAGGGGTTCAGTGGTCATGCGCAGGAAATGGGGTCAACGGTACTGCCAGGCAAGCTCAGGCCGCGCCGGCCGCGAGGTCCAGCGCACCGCCCTTGGCCTGGGCGCGCTGGTACGCCGGGCGTTGCGCGATGCGTTCCAGGAAGGCCTGCAGGCGCGGATGCGCGGACAGGTCACCGCCGCGGGCGGCCGCGGCCTGGATCGGAAAACTCATCTGGATGTCGGCGGCGGTGAAGCGCTCACCGGCGAACCACGGTGCCGTGCCCAGTTCGCGCTCCATCCAGTCCAGATGCAGCGTGATCTGGGGGCCTACGAACCGCTTCAGGGCCTTGTCGGCAATCTGCCGGGCGATCGGCCGGGCGAAGAACGGCATCGGAGCCTTGCGCAGGCGCGAAAAGACCAGCGACATCACCATAGGCGGCATGGCCGATCCTTCGGCGTAGTGCATCCAGTAGCGGTAGCGCAGCCGCTCAGGGGCCTGCAGCGGAACCGGCTCAGGAGAGAACTGGCGCGCGCTGTCGTAGCGGTCGACCAGATATTCCAGGATGGCACCGGACTCGGCCAGCACCAGCGCATCGTCCTGCAGCACCGGCGACTTGCCCAGGGGATGGATCTCGCGCAACCCTTTCGGGGCCAGCCAGGTGTTCGGATCACGCTGCCAGGCGACCACCTGGTAGGGCAGGTTCAATTCCTCCAGCAGCCACAGCACGCGCTGCGAACGGGAGTGGTCCAGATGGTGCACCTTGATCATCAGCAGGTCCGCTACAGCAAAGCTTCATGCTACAGCCCGGAGCTGAACGGACGCGCAAATAAAAACGCCGGAAGCTTGCGCTTCCGGCGTTCTGGCAACCTTACGGTCGCAGGGGCAATTAAGCCGCCTGCACCTGGTCAGCCTGCATGCCCTTCTGGCCCTGCACGGCGACGAAGGTGACCTTCTGGCCTTCCTGCAGCGACTTGAAGCCGGTGCCCTGGATGGCGCGGAAGTGCACGAACAGGTCCGGGCCGCTTTCCGGGGTGATGAAGCCAAAACCCTTGGCGTCGGTGAACCACTTCACGGTACCGCTCTGACGATCAGCCATTACTAACTCCTGGAACATTGAATGGATCGCGGCCACCGAGAAGCCGATGACCGAGACTGTTTTGCAGGCGTTGGTAA
>JAEWLO010000356.1 GCA_023457475.1 Pseudomonadota bacterium
CCCCCCACCCCGCGGACGCGCGGGCCGTTGGCGGGCCGCCCGTACACTCTGGAGCCACGCAAAGCGCCCCGTCCCAGCTGATTTCACGGCAGCATCCCGGCAGTTCCGAACGAAAGGAACCGTCACGCACGCGCCGGCCCAGCCTTCGAGCTTAACAGGCGTGCCGATTACGTCGCAATCTGCCGCAAAGAGCCCCAACGAGGGGCTCCAAGCATGCTACCTCAGCTGCGGAACGCGACGCCGGTCTTTTCCTTCAGCTCTTCGCCGCCGACGCCCGGAGCCGCTTCCACCAGCACCAGGCCGTCCTCGGTCACGTCGAACACGGCCAGGTCGGTGATGATCCGGTCCACCACGCCCACGCCGGTCAGCGGAAGCGTGCATTCGGGCAGGATCTTGTGCTCGCCGTTCTTGGCGGTGTGCTCCATCAGCACCACCACGCGCTGCACGCCGGCGACCAGATCCATCGCCCCGCCCATGCCCTTGACCATCTTGCCCGGCACCATCCAGTGGGCCAGGTCGCCCTGGTCGGTCACCTGGATCGCGCCGAGGATGGCCAGGTTCACGTGGCCGCCGCGGATCATCGCGAAGCTGTCGTGGCTGCCAAAATAGCTGGCCCCGGCCCGTGCGGTGACGGTCTGCTTGCCGGCGTTGATCAGGTCCGCATCGACCTCTGCTTCAGTCGGGAACGGACCGATGCCGAGCAGGCCGTTCTCGGACTGCAGCCACACGTCCACGCCGTCGGGAATGTGGTTGGCCACCAGGGTCGGCAGGCCGATACCGAGGTTCACGTAGGCCCCGTCGGTAAGCTCGCGGGCGGCGCGCTGCGCCATTTCGTCTCGGGTCCAGGCCATCTCAGTTGCCCTCCGCACGCACGGTGCGCTGTTCGATCCGCTTCTCAGGCGTGGGGTTGTGCACGATGCGGTGCACGTAGATACCGGGCAGGTGCACCTGATCGGGGTCGATGCTGCCCACCGGCACCACCTCCTCCACTTCAACAATGCACAGCTTGCCGGCCATGGCGCAGGCCGGGTTGAAGTTGCGTGCGGTCTTGCGGAACACCAGGTTGCCGGCTTCGTCGGCCTTCCAGGCCTTGACCAGCGCCACGTCTGCGCGCAGCGCGGTTTCCATGACGTAGTGCTTGCCGTCGAACGCGCGGGTTTCCTTGCCCTCGGCGACCACCGTGCCGTAGCCGGTGGCGGTGAAGAACGCTGGAATGCCCGCACCGCCTGCACGCAGACGCTCTGCCAGGGTGCCCTGGGGATTGAACTCCAGCTCCAGCTCGCCGGCCAGGAACTGGCGCTCGAACTCCTTGTTCTCGCCCACGTAGGACGAAATCATCTTCCTGATCTGCCGGGTTTCCAGCAGCTGGCCGAGCCCGAAGCCGTCCACGCCGGCGTTGTTGGAGATCACCGTGAGGTCTTTCACCCCGGTGTCGCGCAGCGCCGCGATCAGCGCCTCGGGAATGCCGCACAGGCCGAACCCGCCCACGGCCAGGGTCTGGCCATCGGCCACCGCGCCCTGCAGGGCCTCGGCGGCACCGGTGTACTGCTTGCCACGCCGGCCGTTGTCTGGGGACTTGCTCATCTACGCCCTCACCTCGTTGATGTAAGCCCGCATTGTAGCTGCTGCCCTGTCGCCCTCCCGGCACGGCTGAGCGCACGTTCACCGCCGCTCCGGGTGAAAACGATTCCCATACATGCCTGCGGCTAAACTAGCCCGCTGAACCGCAGAAGGACTGACATGACGCTTCCCGCATTCAAGGCTTACGACATCCGCGGCCGGGTTCCGGACGAACTCAACGAAGACCTGGCCCGCCGCATCGGCGTGGCGCTGGCGGCCCAGCTGGCCCCGGGCACCGTGGTGGTGGGGCACGACGTGCGACTGACCAGCCCCGCCCTGCAGGACGCGCTGGCCGCCGGCCTGCGCGGTGCGGGACGCGAGGTCCTGGATATCGGCCTGTGCGGCACCGAAGAAGTGTACTTCCAGGTCGATCACCTGAAGGCCGCTGGTGGCGTGATGGTGACCGCCAGCCACAACCCGATGGACTACAACGGCATGAAATTGGTGAAGGAGCAGGCGCGGCCGATCAGCTCCGACACCGGGCTGTTCGCGATCTCCGACGCGGCCGAGGCCGACGTCGAGCCACCGGCCGCCCCGACGGGCGGGCTGCAGTCGCATCCGGACAAGAGCGCCTACATCGACCACCTGCTGAGCTATGTGGACCCCTCCCGGCTCAAGCCGCTGAAGCTGGTGGTCAACGCCGGCAACGGTGGCGCGGGAGCGATCGTCGACCTGCTTGCTCCGCACCTGCCGCTGGACTTCATCCGCATCTGCCACGAGCCGGATGGCAGCTTCCCCAACGGCATTCCCAATCCGCTGCTGGTGGAGAACCGCGAGATGACCGCGCAGGCCGTGCGCGAACATGGCGCGGACTTCGGCATCGCCTGGGACGGCGACTTCGACCGCTGCTTCTTCTTCGACCACACCGGCCGCTTCATCGAGGGCTACTACCTCGTCGGCTTGCTGGCAAAGGCGATCCTGGCGCGTCAGCCGGGCGGCAAGGTGGTGCACGACCCACGCCTGCTCTGGAACACTGTGGAAATGGTGGAGGACGCCGGCGGCCAGGCGGTGCTGTGCAAAAGCGGGCATGCTTTCATCAAGGAAAAAATGCGTGCCGAGGACGCCGTGTACGGCGGCGAGATGAGCGCGCACCATTACTTCCGCGAATTCGCCTACGCCGACTCCGGCATGATTCCGTGGCTGCTGATCGCCGCACTGGTGTCCGAATCGGGCCAATCGCTGGCCGACCTGGTGGAAGCGCGCATGCAGAAGTTCCCCTGCAGCGGCGAAATCAACTTCAAGGTGGGCGATGCCAAACTGGCCGTCGCACGGGTGATGGAGCACTTCGCCTCGCACGGCCCGACCCTGGACCACACCGACGGCATCAGCGCGGACTTCGGGGACTGGCGCTTCAATCTGCGCAGCTCCAACACCGAGCCGCTGCTTCGCCTGAACGTGGAAACCCGCGGCGATGCGGCCCTGCTGGCACAGCGCACGGCGGAAATCTCCGAACTGCTCAAGGCTTCCTGAGGCCCCTTCGATGAACGAGCTCCTTCCCGTCATCCTTTCCGGCGGTTCCGGCACGCGGCTCTGGCCGCTTTCGCGTGAAGCCTACCCCAAGCAGTTCCTGGCCCTTGCCGGTGAGCAGACCATGCTGCAGGCAACCTGGCAGCGGGTCGCCCCCATCGCCGGGCGCGCGCCGCTGGTGGTGGCCAATGAGGAGCATCGCTTCGTGGCCGCCGAGCAACTCCAGCAGATGGGCATACAGCCGCAGGCCATCCTGCTGGAACCGGTGGGACGCAACACCGCACCGGCCATCGCGGTGGCCGCACTGGAAGCGACCCGTGACGGTGACGACGCGGTCCTGCTGGTGCTGCCCTCGGACCATGTGATTGCCGATGAGGCGGCTTTCCGCGCTGCGGTGCTGCGTGCGCTGCCGGCGGCGCAGGACGGCAAGCTGGTGACGTTCGGCATCGTGCCGACAGGGCCCGAAACGGGCTATGGCTATATCAAGGCGGCATCGGGCGATGAAGTGCGCGCGGTGGATCGTTTCGTCGAGAAACCCGACCTGGCCACAGCAGAGGCCTACGTGCTGTCGGGCGAGTATTTCTGGAACAGCGGCATGTTCCTGTTCAAAGCCTCGCGTTACCTGGCCGAACTGGAACGCTTCCGCCCGGACATGCTGGCGGCGAGCCGCACTGCCTGGGAGCAGGCACGGCGCGACAGCGACTTCACCCGGCTGGGGAAGGAGGCATTCACCGCGGTGCCGTCGGATTCCATCGACTATGCGGTGATGGAGAAAACCGCCGACGCCGTGGTGGTTCCGCTGGATGCCGGCTGGAACGACGTGGGCTCGTGGACCGCGCTGCGCGACGTCTCCGCGCAGGACAGCGATGGCAATGCGCACCACGGCGATGTCATCGCCATCGACTGCCGCAATACCTATGCCTACGGCGAGCGCCTCATCGCGCTGGTGGGGCTGGACGATGTGATCGTGGTGGACACCGACGATGCGGTGATGGTGGGTCGCAGTGACCGCATGCAGGAAATCAAACAAGTTGTGGCACAGCTGAAGGCCGGCAACCGGCCGGAAGCCACCTGGCACCGCAAGGTGTATCGCCCGTGGGGTGCGTATGACTCCATCGACCATGGCGAACGCTTCCAGGTGAAGCGGATCACGGTGAAGCCGGGCGCGACGCTGAGCCTGCAGATGCACCACCATCGGGCCGAGCACTGGATCGTGGTGAGCGGCACCGCCGAGGTAACGCGCGGGGATGAGGTGCTGCTGCTGACCGAGAACCAGAGCACCTATATTCCGCTGGGGGTGACCCACCGGTTGAAGAACCCGGGGAAGCTGCCGCTGGAGTTGATCGAGGTACAGTCGGGCAGTTATCTGGGCGAAGACGACATCGTACGGTTCGAGGATACGTACGGTCGCGCGTAGGACCTCCCTGCCAAATTCACGCACTGCTTATAGGAATGCCCCGACTCGGGGCATTCCCTGTTTTGGGTTGCCAGAATGGAACATCCGTCAAACTTCATGCCGTGATCCGCTGCAATGATGACGACGCCGTGAAACTGGTTCACGGTCTTTGAGATCGAACATTCGCCGCTCAGGCAGGGAAGACCAACAGGATGAAGAAAGCTATCCAGGCAACGCTGATCACATTGATGGGCATCTCGGCGTCCGCGCATGCAGTGGGGCCACGATTCAGCAGCCACCCCAGCACCACCATCGTTTCATTGTCCAACAAGACGCCGGCTCCCAACGAGACCATCCAGGTCAACGCAACCGTGAGCGCCCAAGCCCTGGGCGTCTTCTACGGACGACCCATTGCAGGGGAAGACATTGGAGGCACGATTGAATACTTTGCCAACGGTGCCTCGCTGGGAAAGGTGCGCATCGGACGCGCAAACGCTCCCACGGTCGGCGTAAGGGAAAACATGGATTGGGGCTGCTACTATTCATATCCCGATCCTGCCGCCTGCAACTATGTCTTTTACTACGGGCGACAGGTAACGCTGGGAGTTCCCTACCGTGTGGCCGCGAACTCCGGTGCCGTTGTATTCACCGCGAGCTTCAGCGGTGATGAGAATTTCTCGAAGGGATCCACGTCGGCAGGTGTTCGACTGGAGCCGCTGGCATCTCCGTACGTTTATGCCGTGAAGCGGATGAACAATCCCGTGCTGCTGGACACGCTGGATCACCGTAACGGTTACCAGACGTACAAGGCGCAGGCTTCCACCGCACACAAC
>JAEWLO010000357.1 GCA_023457475.1 Pseudomonadota bacterium
TAACCGGTTAACCCCCCGGGCCAAAATCACCACGGCCGCACCGGGCGGCCGTCGTTCATTGCTGCTGTTGCGCGATCAACCGCGCCAGACGCTCGCCACCGCCTTGGCCACGTACTCCAGGTTGCCCTGGTTCAGCGCGGCCACGCAGATGCGGCCGGTGCCGACGGCGTAGATGCCGTACTCGTCACGCAGGCGGTCCACCTGCGCGCGGCTCAGGCCGGAGTACGAGAACATCCCGGCCTGGTCGTTGATGAAGCCGAACTCCGGCGCACCGGCGGCCACCAGCTTCTCCACCAGACCATGGCGCAGCGCATGGATGCGCTCGCGCATCTCGGTCAGCTCCTGCTCCCACATCTGACGCAGCTCGGGGCTGGTCAGCACGCCGGCCACCAGCGCCGCACCGTGGTTGGACGGGCTTGAGTAGATGGTGCGGATGATGCGCTTGACCTGCGACTGCACGGCCTTGGCCGCGTTCGCGTCCGGGGCCACCACCGACAGTGCGCCAATGCGCTCGCCATACAGCGAGAACGACTTGGAGTACGAGTTGGCGACCACGAAGCTGTCGATGCCGGCCTCGGCGATGATGCGCACGGCGGCGCCGTCTTCGGCGATGCCCTTGTCGAAGCCCTGGTAGGCCATGTCGATGAAGGGGAACAGCTGGCGTTCCTTGAGCAGCTGCGCGACCTGCTTCCACTGCTCGACGGTGAGGTCGGCACCGGTCGGGTTGTGGCAGCACGCGTGCAGCAGCACCACGGTGCCGGGCTGCAGCGTCGCCAGGTCGGACAGCATGCCGTTGAAATCAACGCCATGGGTGGCCGCGTCGAAGTAGGTGTAATCCACCACCTCGAACCCGGCCGCGCCGAACACCGCGCGATGGTTTTCCCAGCTGGGGTTGCTGATGGCGATGGTGGCGTGCGGCAGCAGCTTGTGCAGCAGGTCCGCGCCGACGCGCAGCGCACCGCTGCCGCCGATGGTCTGCGAGGTGGCCACGCGGCCGGCGGCCAGCAGCGGCGAGTCCTTGCCGAAGACCAGTTCGCGGGTGGCCTGGGTATAGGCCGGCAGCCCGTCGATCGGCAGGTAGCCGCGCGGTTTGGCTTCGTTGGCCAGCTGCTGTTCGATCTGCTTGACGGCGCGCAGCAGCGGGATGCGGCCGCTTTCGTCGTAATAGATGCCCACGCCCAGGTTGACCTTGGTCGAGCGGCTGTCGGCGTTATATGCCTCGGTCAGGCCCAGGATCGGGTCGCCCGGGACCAGTTCCACGTTTGCAAAGAAGGACACGGCGGTACTCATTCGGAAGGACGGATGGGGGAGGTTTCGCGCTATGCGTCGCGGCCACGCGGGCCGAAACAGCGCCATCGTAACAAAGCCGTGGCGCGGGCGCGGGCGCAACCGTCACCTTCGATCACGTACGCTGACAGGTGGCCTGCTCCTGCCGGAAACCCACCCCCCGCATGCGTCGATTCTCCCCTCTGCTCAACTGTGTCTCCCTCATCCCTGCGACGCTGCTGCCGTTGGCCGCCGCCGCCGAGACCCCCGCCGTGCAAAGGCTTCCCACTGTTCAGGTGGAGGCGGCACGCGGCCAACAGGTGGCCGATGCCGATCTGCCGGCCTCGATCAGCACCCTGCGCGTTGATGACGACGCCAACGGCCCGCTCGCCCAGCTGGGCGAGGCCCTGAGCGGGGTGCCGGGACTGCTGGCGCGCGACCGTCAGAACCTGGCCCAGGACACCCAGCTTTCCATCCGCGGCTTCGGCTCCCGCTCGACCTTCGGCGTGCGAGGGGTGCGGGTGCTGGTGGACGGCGTGCCGGCGACCATGCCGGACGGGCAGGGCCAGCTTTCGCATGCCAGCCTGCTGTCCGCCGAGCGGATCGACGTACTGCGTGGACCGTTCTCGGCGCTGTACGGCAATTCTTCCGGCGGCGTGGTGCAGGTCTGGAGCGCGGAAGGCGCGGAAGATGACCCGTGGCGGCTGCGCGTGGCTTCCGGCAGCGACGGCACCCTGACCACGGGAGCCCAGCTGCGCGGCCAGCAGGGGCGGGTGCGTTACAACGTGGCGGCCAATCACTTCGAAACCGACGGGTGGCGCGACCACAGCCGCGCACGGCGCGAATCGCTCAACGCCCGGTTGGGAGCCGACGTCGGCGGCGGCGAGCTGGCGCTGGTGCTGAACTACTTCGATGCGCCCGACGCGCAGGATCCGCTGGGCCTCACCCGCGCACAGGTCAACGCCGACCCGCGCCAGGCCACGGCCGTGGCCACCCAGTACAACACCCGCAAATCGGTCCGCCAGGGCCAGGCCGGGCTGGTCTTCACCCGCACCGACGGGGCGCACACCTGGCGCGTCATGGGGTACGCAGGCCAGCGCCAGGTCGAACAGTACCTGGCCATCCCCCCCGGCCCGCAGGCCAATCCGCTGCACGCCGGCGGGGTCATCGACCTGGACGGCGGCTACGGCGGACTGGACGCGCGCTGGGCGTGGCAGGGCGACTGGCTGGGTCGGCCGCTGGAAGCGGTGATCGGTGCCAATGCCGACCAGCAGGCGCAGGATCGCCGGGGTTACGAGAACTTTGTTGGCGACCGGCTGGGCATGCGCGGCGCGCTGAGGCGCGACCAGCGCGATCGCGTCCGCAATGTGGATCAGTTCGCGCAGCTCCACTGGCAGTGGGCCCCGCGCTGGTCAGCGCTGCTGGGCGTGCGCCACAGCGAGGTGCGCTTCCGTTCCAACGACCACTTCATCACCGCCCGCAACCCGGACGACAGCGGCTCACGCGGCTACTCCGCGACCACGCCGGTGGCTGGCATCGTCTTCAAGGCCAGCGACGCCTGGCGGGTGTACGCCTCGGCCGGGCGTGGGTTTGAAACCCCGACCTTCAATGAACTGGGCTACCGCAGTGACGGTGCGGCCGGGCTTGCGCTCGATCTGGCGGCGGCGCGCAGCCGCAACCTGGAACTCGGCACGAAGTGGCGGGGAGCGGGCGGCGCTGCGTTCGAGGCGGCGGTGTTCCGCGCCGACACCGACGACGAGCTGGCCGTGGCCAGCAACACCAATGGCCGCAGCACCTACCGCAACATCGGCCGCACCCGCCGGCAGGGGCTGGAGGCCAGCCTGCAGCAGCCGCTGGGCGAAACTCTCGACCTGACCCTGGCCTACACCTGGCTCGAGGCCACGGTCCGCACGCCGTACACCACCTGCGCGGGCAGTGGCTGCGCGGTGCCGGACACCGTGGTGCCTGCCGGGGCCCGGCTGCCCGGTGTGCCGGAGCAGCAGGCGTTCGCGCGCCTGGACTACCGCCCGGGGGCTTGGCACTGGGCCGGGGAAGTGGTGGCGTCCAGCGATACGGTGGTGAACGACCTGGGCAGTGATCGCGCGTCCGGGTACGCGCTGGTGAACCTGGAGGCGGCGCGTGCGTGGGATACGGCGCAGGGGCGGCTGCGCGCGTTCGCGCGGGTGGACAACGTGCTGGACCAGCGTTACATCGGTTCGGTGATCGTGAATGACGGCAACCAGCGGTGGTTCGAGCCGGGGCCGGACCGGCGGTACAGCGTTGGATTGCAGTGGAGCTGGTTGTGAGCGGGCTTTTCGCCCGGTGATGCGCTCCGATGACACGCAGGGCGTGTCACTACCGGGACGCGCACCGTAGAGCCACGCCCTGCGTGGCTTCGCGGACCCTCAAGGGCTCAATCCTCCCGCGGCACCTTCGCAGGCACGAACGGCGAGGTCGGATCGCTGGCCGGAAAGGTTTCCTCCAGGGCTTCATCCTGGTTGTCGTTGGCCTTGTCCTGCTGCTTGCGGTGGTCGGGATCGCGGCGCTGTTCATCCGCGTCCGGGCGCGGCGGATCCTTCTGATCCTGCCCGGCATGAACAGCGTCGACACCCGTGCGCAGATGTACGGGGGTGTGGGACGGCGACATGCCGGCACCGCGGTCTTCGGCTTCCTGCAGGTCGTGTTTGGCGCGTTGTTCGCCCGGAACCGGGGAAGTGGCTTCGCGCAGGGGATCGCGTGGCATGGTGGCGGGCTCCGCTGAGGGGGCTTTACTACACGCTTCTACCGGTGAAGCGCCTGCGAATAGAAGCGGCTTGAACGGATCTGTCACGGCTGGATAACGGCGACGGGACTATTCCTGCAACCCCGCCCGCTGCCGGAGACGTGTCATGCCCCGCCCCGACCGCCGCATCGCGCCCGCGTTGTTCAATGCCTACCTGCAGCGACCCACGCCGGGTCCACGCCGACGTCGTGTGCGCGCCGAAGACCCCCAGGAAGTGGCGCAGGACTACCTGCAGTACATGCGCAGCGATTATGAGCGGCGGCGTAGTTTCAACCGCCGCAGCTGGCAGGACCTCTACCCGGCCTACGCGTTCGCGCTAACCACCCACCGGGCGGATTGGCCGCGCGGCGATGTTGACGACGCCGCCGGCGAACTGGCCGAGCAGTGGGAGCAACTGCGTGGTCCGTCCCGACTGGGTTGGATGCAGGCGCGTGCCGTGGTGGAAGACGCGTGGTTGGCATTGGATCACATGCCGCCCACGGCGGTGCGCGGATTGCTGCAGTAGGAAGTCCTTCAGTGCCTACGGCTGCGGTCATGCTCTAGCATTGTCCCGAGCATGAATCTTTCGGGGTGGTCGTGGGCGGGACAAAGGACGCTGCAGCTGATGGACTTGGACGAAGGGTCACCTTGCCGTCCGTGGTCTTGGTATTCACGACATTCGCGACCGTAGGTAGCATCCTCCTGTACTGGATGGGAGCCGTCGCGAGAAGCAGCTATCTGTCCGAAATGGGCGTCAGTTCTGACGGTTTCGAGCGTACACGTGAATATGTCATTGAGCTCGGGGCCGCCGCTCTATACTTCAAAACGGGTGACTACATTGCATGGCTCGGCCAACGCCCCTTCGCGGTGGCCGGGATCATCGTCGTGGTCTTTGGCCTTTGCCTTCTCTGGCTCTGGCCTGTCTCAGTAGGAGAGAAGAAACAGCTGAGCCCTCGCAAGCGAGCGCTGGGTTACAGCGCGTTGATCGCCCTTACCACGCCGATGGTTTCATTGATCGTCATGGGCATGGTGGTGCTGCTGCTCGGTCTCCCAGCAGTGGCGGGTGGAAGCTACGGGAAGCAAATAGCGGTTGACCTGAAGACACAGGCGTGTACGGAGTCGCACTCCGGAACGTGCCAGGAACTGTGGGTGGGCGAGAAGCTGATCGGAAAAGGCGCTGTCGTAGCAGAGTCGTCTTCGCGAATCGCCTTCTTCAACACCTGCACAGGGAGGACCGATGTCATGGATGTGGAAGGAACGGTGGCTCGCTCAAGCGAGAAGCAGCCCACCGCAGAGGCGCTGCTTTTGAGTTGTCAACGCGCGAGCTCAGCAGACCCCTAGCGAATCACGGGATATCCGGCACGGAGGCCACTCAACGCCGGGTCCGGCAACGGGTTCCCAGCCAGATGCCGAGCCCCTGCACCGGGAGCGAAACCAGCAGCGCGGCTACGAACCAGAATGGAAAGTCGTTGCCCAAGTCCCACGCCGCGTAGGCCGAGGCCCCGACGATCATGGCAAACACCACCCCGCCATGCAGCCACGGCCAGGCAGGCGCGTACCGACTGGCGAACGCGGTGGCAGCGAACCCGCCCAGCACCGTCCAGGCGAGGTCCCAGGCGAGACGGGCGTCTCCCTGGCCCAGCCCGATCCACGGTGCGATCCACGACCCTGCACCGCTCACCATGCCGAGCACGAACAGCGATACCACCAGGCAGAGCAGCGACAGGGCAACGGTCTTGAGAGGTGACAGGGCGGGCATGCGCGTTCATCGGTGGCGGGCAACCTCCCCATTATCGCCCCCGCCGCGCCAACCCGCCCGCCCTGTCGGTTCGAACGGTCAGCGGTTCATGTCCATCACCACGCGGCCTTCAATGGTGCCGGCGCGCATGCGCGCGAAAATGTCGTTGATGTTCTCAAGGGCGTCGGTCGTGACCGTTGCGGCCACCTTCCCCTCCGCAGCGAAGTCCAGCGACTCCTGCAGGTCCTGGCGCGTGCCGACGATGGAGCCGCGCACCGTGATGCCGTTAAGCACCATGCCGAAGATATCCAGCGGGAACTGGCCCGGCGGCAAGCCGTTGAGCGACACCGTGCCGCCCCGTCGCACCATGCCCAGCGCCTGCTCGAAGGCCTTGGGCGAGACGGCGGTGACCAGCGCGCCGTGTGCTCCGCCGATCTCCTTCTTCAGGTAGGCCGCCGGATCGGTGGTACGCGCGTTCACCGTCACGCTCGCGCCCAGACGCTCGGCCAACGCCAGCTTGGCATCGTCCACGTCCACGGCCGCCACGTTCAGGCCCATCGCACGGGCGTACTGCACCGCCATGTGGCCGAGGCCGCCCACGCCGGAGATGACCACCCATTGTCCGGGCCGCGTATCGGTCACCTTCAGGCCCTTGTACACGGTGACACCGGCACACAGGATGGGGGCGATGTCGATGAAACCGACGTTCTTCGGCAGAAGGCCCACGTAATCGGCCTTGGCCAGCGCGTACTCGGCAAACCCACCGTTCACCGAATAGCCGCTGTTCTGCTGGGTTTCGCAGAGAGTTTCCCAGCCGCCCAGGCAATGCTCGCAGTGGCCGCAGGCCGAGTACAGCCAGGGAATGCCGACCCGGTCGCCTTCGCGGATATGGGTAACGCCGGGGCCCACCGCCACCACATGGCCCACGCCTTCATGGCCGGGAATGAAGGGCGGTTCCGGCTTCACCGGCCAATCGCCTTCCGCGGCGTGCAGGTCGGTGTGGCAGACGCCGCAGGCTTCAATCTTCACCAGGATGTCGCCGGGCCCCGGCCGCGGCACTGCCACTTCCTCGATCACCAGGGGCTGGCCGAATGCGCGGACCACCGCCGCCTTCATCGTGCTGTTCAAGCGTGCAACTCCGCAGAGGGGAATTGCAGCGTGCGCGCGCCGGGGTTACGCCGCCTTGATCACGATCAACCGCCACACCGACGTAGAGCCACGCCCTGCGTGGCTACGCAATGCGGAAACGCGCGATCACCCCACCAACGCGGCCGATTCCCGCGCCAGCGTCTCAATTCCCGCCCAGTCCTTCGCGTCCAGCAGCGCCCGCGTGGTCAACCAGGACCCGCCCACGCACAGCACATTCGGTAGATGCAGGAAATCACGCGCGGTCTGCGCGCTGATGCCGCCGGTCGGGCAGAAGCGCACGTCGCCGAACGGCCCGTTCCAGGCGCTCAACATGGCTGCGCCTCCGGCCTGCACGGCCGGAAAGAACTTGAACGTGTCCAGCCCGTTTTCCAGGCCGCGCAGCAGTTCCGAAGACGTCGCCACGCCGGGCAGAAACGGCAGGTCGGTATCG
>JAEWLO010000358.1 GCA_023457475.1 Pseudomonadota bacterium
GCGTTGTACGTGGAGGATGGCGTGGTGCGGCAGGCCTGGATCGAGGAACCCGGCAAGTTCGAGGTGTCGTCGGCGGAACACGTGTTGGCGAACCTTCCGGGTTGATGGGGCACCGCCTGGGCCGGCCCAGGCGGTGTGGGATCAGCGCAGGATGCGGAAGCGCTCCTGGGTCCACGCTCCGTCGGCCGCCAATGCCGTCAAGGTGTGCTCGCCCGCCTGATCAAAGTCCTGCTGCAGCACACGCGCACCTTCGGTACGTGCGATCCAGCGATCATCCAGCAGCCAGTCCACGCTCTGCTCGGTGCCAAGCGCACGCAGCTGCAGCCGCACTCCGTGTTCGGCATTCGGCGCACGCGCCAGCGTGGCGTGGTCGTTGAGCCCTTCGATATGCAGGGTGCCGGCAGTGCTGCGGCCATCGTCAACGCAGTCCGGCGACAACGGCGGCAACTGCGCGGCACGGCGCTGCGCCAGCGGCAGCCACGGCGATACCAGGGCGGGCCAGCGCGCGACTTCGCGCGTGTGCCGCTCATGCGGCAGGCGGCATTCCTGCGACAGCCGCAACCCCGTCCTCGCATCCACCTCGAAACGCTGACGACCGGCCTGCCACAACCGTGCATCGCGCTCGGCGAACGTCGGCGGCACGTTGCCGTCCAGTACCCAGGCATCCAGCCGCCGTTGGCACAGGCCCGCCGGCAGCTCCTGCGCGCGCTCGCCGGTGGGCCAGCACACGGGCTCCGCAGTGACGTTGGCCGGCAACGGTGCGGCGCTGGCGTCGCCGGTGTGCCGCGGCAGGCTGTCCACCACCTCGAACATCAGCGGCAGCGCGGTCACCGCACCGTACTGTCCGGGCAACGGCGTGCCATCCGGCCGCCCGACCCACACGCCCACGGTGTAGTGACGAGTGCTGCCGATCGCCCAGGCATCGCGATAGCCATAGCTGGTTCCGGTTTTCCAGGCGACGCGCGGCCGGCCGGTGACATCGAAGGTATCGGCCCCATAACCAGGGCGCGGATTGGATTCAAGGATTTCACGCGTGATCCAGGCAGCACCCGGCGACAGCAGCCGGCGCTCGATCACCGGGTCTTCCGGCCGGTACCGCACCCGTCCTGCGATGCCGTTGCGGTTGAACGCGGCAAAACTGCCGACCAGGTCTTCCAGGCGCGCACCGGTCCCCCCCAGAATGAGCGAGAGGTTCGGCGCGCTGCCATGCGGAAAGCGCAGGGTGATGCCGGCATGGGACAGACGCGCGGCGAAACGCGCCGAGCCCACCCGGTCCAGCAGATCGACAGCCGGGACGTTGAGCGACAGACGCAATGCGGTGGCGGCGCTGACCGGCCCGTTGAAGGCGGCATCGAAGTTGCCGGGGCGGTAGCCACCGAAACTCTGCGGCGCGTCGACCATCAGACTTTCGGAATGGATCAGGCCGTCGTCCAGCGCCATGCCATACAGGAAGGGCTTGAGCGTGGAGCCCGGCGAACGCCAGGCCTGCACCATGTCCACATGGCCGAGGCGCTGCTTGTCGGCGAATGCAACCGAGCCCACGTACGCCCGCGCTTCCAGGGTGCGGTTGTCCACCACCAGCAGCGCGGCCGAGGTTCGCTCGGGCAGCTGTGAGAAGTAGGCTGACACGCGCTCTTCCAACGTGCGTTGCAGGCCGATGTCCAGCGTGCTTTCGATCCGCGCGGTGCGCGGCTGCGCGGCATGCAGACGCTGGGCCAGCAGGGCGGCATGCAGCGGCGGCTGCAGCGCGCGGGTGACCACGGACTCCACGCGGGCGTCGTCCACGGCGTCGCGTGTCCAGACCCCGTGTGCGGCCATGCGCTGCAGCACTTTGTCCCGTGCGGCCTGCGCGGCCTCCGGGTGGCGGTCCGGGCGCAACCGGCTGGGCGACTGCGGCAGCACCGCCAGCAAGGCGGCTTCGGCATGCGAGAGCCGGGCGGCAGGCTTGCCCAGGTAAGCCCAGCTGGCAGCCTCGACGCCTTCGATGGTGCCGCCATAGGGCGCGCGCTCGAGGTACAGGGCCAGGATCTGTGCCTTGCTCAGATGCAGCTCGAGCTGCACGGCACGCAGCAGCTGCTTGGCCTTGCCCCACGGCGTGCGGGTATGCGGATCGAGGATGCGTGCGACCTGCATCGTGATCGTGGATCCACCGGAGACGATGCGCCCCTGCGTGATCCACTGCGCGCCGGCGCGCAGCAGCGCCCACGGATTGACCCCGGGATGGTGCCAGAACCCGCGGTCCTCGTAGGTCAGCAACGCTTCAAGGTAGAGCGGCGAAACACTGTCGATGGTCGCCGGATAGCGCCACACGCCGTCCGCATCGGCGAAGGCACGCAGCGGCGTGCCGTCGCGCGCGACCACCAGGGTGCTGGTGTCGCGCTGTCGTGGCAGCGGCGGCGGAAACGCCAGGTCCAGCACCAGCAGGACCAGGAGTACGGCGGCCGTGCTCCAGCGCAGCCACCGCCACCCACGGGCACGCTTCCCGGTCAGGGCTCCACCACGGTGAGGGTGGACGGCGAACTACGGCCCACCCCGCGCAGATCCGGGCGATACATGTCCTCCACCAGCGGCGGGGGCACGGTGTAGGTGCCCGGCGTTACCGCACGGACCAGATAGAACACCTTGGCGGCGCTGCCGCGCGACAGCTTGAGCGCGGCCACATAGCGGTCATCCCGGAACTCCTCGTGGCGCAGCGTGGCCGCCTCACCCCGCTCGCTCACGCGCAGCCCGTCCACCACCACGTCGGCCCACTGCTTGGCGTCACCGAGGTTGAAGTTCTCGATTTCCAGTCCGGCCGGCAGCAGGTCGGTCAACAGGGCATCGGGCATATCCACATTCGGGGTGACGCTGACGCGGACAATGAGTGCCTCGCCTTCCTTCAGCGGCCGCGGGGTCCACGGCTTGCCGTCGGTGGTGTACCAGCTGCGTTCCACGCCGAGGTGGCGGCTGTCCGGCTCAGGCGCGGTGCGCGGAATGCCGGCCACTTCCAGGCTGGCGAACAGGGGCGGTTCGCCCTGCGGACTGAAGCGCACGCCCTTGGCCAGCGCGGCGTAGTCGAAACTGCGACCGAACAGGCGGCGCGCTGCAATGGCTTCCACGTCACCGCCGATGGCCAATTCACCGGACACCTGCTTCTTCTGGTTCGCCGCCAGTGCCTTGCCGAGTCGCGCGATGGCCACCTGCTCCTGGGTGCTCAGCCACATCCAGCCGCTGTTGCGGCGAGCGTCCAACGCGCGACCAAGGTCAACCGCCCGGGCATCGTAGGCCGGCTTGGCGAGGTTGCGCTCATGCAGCAGGGCAATCATCAAGGCATCGTCGCGCACGGCGCTGCCGTAATCGCCGAAGTACTGCGGGCGTTCGCTGCTGGGCTTGGCGAAGCCGGCGGCGATGGCCGCCTCACCGCGCTTCTTGTCGCCCTGCAGCGACAGCGCGATGCCCAGGTGCACCAGCGGCAGGCCGGTCAGCGCCTTGCTGCGTTCGTTGTCGTAGAGCGCGCGCAGGGTGCCGAGGGGCGCGCGGTTGACGCGGGCCAGCACATAGCCGGAGTACGCCTGGTTGGCGAACTTGAGATTCTCGCGGCGGTCCTCGCCGTAGAACTGATTGCCGCCGGACAGCAGATCTTCGCTGAGGCGGTTGAGCGCCTTCTGCAGCACCCCGTCCGGCACCGCGAAACCGGCCTCCTTTGCGTCGATCAGGAACTCGGTGATGTAGGGCGTGAGCCACGGGTTGACGTAGCCGTCGTCGCCCCACATCGAGAAGTTGCCGTTGGCCACCTGCATCGAGGCCAGCCGCCCGAATGCGCCCTCCATGCGTTCGCGGCGGGCCTTGGCATCCAGACCGTCGGCACCGAGCATGGCCGAGGTCGCTTCATCCAGCATCAGCGCGGCGTAGCCCTTGCTGGTGGTCTGTTCCGCACAGCCATAGGGGTAGCGGAGCGCGCCATCCAGTGCGCTGGCGAACGGAATGGGCGGCAGCGCACTGACCAGCATGCGGGCGCTGACCGAGTCGGCCATCATGCCGTCGGCCAACGCGGCATCCATCGTCACCGGGACCACCGGGTCCAACGTGCGGGTCTGCGCGCGCAGCACCTGCGGCCAGCCGGCACGTACCGGCAGGTCGTAGCGGCGGTCCACCTTGAAACCGTTGCCGTCCACGCGGACGCGTACCTGGGCCACCGTGTAGCCCTCGCGCGCGGCCAGCGGGAAACTGAGCGTGTTCTTGGCGTCCGCGTTCAACTTGAGGGTACGCGACGGCTCGCCCAGGGTGATGGGGCCGATGCCGTCAACCTGTACCTTGAACTCGCCGGGCTTGTCGGTGAAGTTCTGCACGTCCAGGGTCACCGTGCTGCGGTCGCCTGGCGCGAGTACTCGCGGCATGCTGGCCTCGGCCAGGATCGGCGCGCGTACCACGGTTTCCTTGTCGCGCTTGCCGTACTGGTCGTCCGAGTACACCACGGCGGAAATGCGCAGGGTGCCGTTGAAGTCCGGCACTTTCAACGCGACCTTGGCGTTGCCCTTGGCGTCCAGCTTCACCGGACCGGCGAACAGGTCCACGGTCTGTACGCGCGCGGTGGGGCGCTTGGCCTGCGGCAGTGCGGCCAGCGCCATGTCGCCACCGAACTTGAGCTTGCCGCTGCTGCCGTCGAAGCTTTCGATCACACGGCTGTAGATGTCATACGCATCCACGCCGAGGCGGCGCTGGGCGAAGAAGTGCGCGGCGGGATCCGGCACCGGGAAGCGGGTGATGTTGAGAATGCCCACATCCACCGCCGAGACGGTGACATGCGCCACCTTGCCGGCCAGCTGCGGGGCGCTCACGGTCACCGGGAGGGTCTGGGCCGGTCGCATCTGCTTCGGCGCGGACAGGCCGACGGCCACGGTGCGGGCCTTGCGGTCCATCGGCACTGCGCCACGCCCACGGCACGCGCCGGGGTGATCTTGCTGGGCGC
>JAEWLO010000359.1 GCA_023457475.1 Pseudomonadota bacterium
ATCCCGGCGATCACCAGCAGCACCAGTCCCCACTTGATCGCGTGGTACGCAAACGCGCTCTTCGCCCGCAGCGCCTTGGCCTTCAACCGCACCTTGTACAGCCCACCAAACGCGCGATTGACCCCACCGGTCGGATCCCCCGGCAGGTTCGGCGAGGCCCCGCCGGCCAGCAGCGTCGCCGCCACCGCGCGGTTGAACAGCCCCGGCAAGCCGAAGCGCAGCGGCCGTGCAATATCGCAGAACAGGATCACCCGGTCTTCCTGGGTCTCGTTGTGCGCGTGGTGGATATAGGTTTCGTCGAACATCATCCACTCGCCGTCGCGCCAGCTTTTGCGGATGCCGTCCACTTCGATGTAGCAACCATCGTCGTTCGGCGTCGCCAAGCCCAGGTGCAGACGCAGCGAACCGGCGAACGGATCGCGGTGCGGGCGCAGTTCGCTGCCTGGCGGCAGCTGCGCGAACATCGCCGCGCGCACGTCCGGAATCGACTCCAGCAGCGCGGTGGTCTGCGGGCACAGGGCCTTCGCCGACGGGTGCGACGGGCCATACCAGCGCAGATAGAAGCGCTTCCAGCCACGGCGGAAGAACGAGTTGAAGCCCGCGTCGTTGTAGCTGCTGGACGCGGCGATCTTGTCCGCATCACGCAGCGCCAGCGCTTCGTCACGAATGGTCTTCCAGTTCGCGCGCAGCGGCTCCAGCTGCGGGAATTCCTTGCCCGGGTCCAGGAAGGGCGTGGTCGGCACCTTGGAGAACAGGTACATCACCACGTTGATGGGGGCCATGAAGCTGGAATGGTCCAGCAGCTGGCGCGACCAGCGCGCCCGGACCTTGCCGCGGTAGTGCACGTACAGCACGCACGCCACGAACAGGCCTACCAGTATGAATTTGATCATCGAACGTCCACCGGCGGTCGCCGGAACACTTCAGGGGAGGGGAATGCAGCGCTGGAGGGCCTGCATCGGGGGAGTACCGCGTACCCCAAGCGGCCGTCCGGTGCCGTTGTGATGCGCGTCAACGCATTGATTTTACAATGTATTCCAAAGCAAACGGGGCCGTGCCACAGGCGGCGCGACAAACTGTTCCACATCCGTCTACGACATTTCTCTGACAACTGTACTCCTGAGTACTATTATTAACGAAAATTTCATCCCGCTCCATTCAGCAGCACCGGTACGCCTGACGCTTTGCGCCGACCACCGGGTCGCCCAAAGAACGCTCATGAACGCCATCATTGCCCCCTGTGTCGATGACACCGCCCAATTGCTCAAGCGCGGCGAACGCCTGCTGGAGCCCGACGTCTACCGCACCTGCCTGAACGGCCAGCCGGCCGTGGTCAAGGACTACACCCGCTACCGGGGGACCCCGCTGTCGCTGGTGGCCCGCCTGCTGGTCCGCCGCGAAGCCCGCATCCTCAAGCGCCTGAGCGGCTGGAAGCACGCTCCTGCCCTGCTCGGCACCATCGGTGGCCTGGCACTGGGCATGGAGTTCATTCCCGGCCAGACCCTGAGTGCCGCCACCTCGGTGGGCGCGGAGGTGTTCGAGCAGCTGCAGCAGGCCCTGATGCGCCTGCATGCGGCCGGCATCACCCACAACGACCTGCACGGCACCAACGTGATGGTGAACGGTGGCGTTCCCGTGCTGGTGGACTTCACCTCGGCCTGGCGCAGCCCGAAGTGGCTGCCGGTGCATCCGGTCTCCCGCCAGCTGCGCCGCAGCGACATGAAGAACCTGCTGAAGATGCGCCAGCGCCTGACCGGCGAGCGCCCGAGCGAAACGCAGGCGGCCCTGGTGGCCGACCCACGCTGGGTGGCCGGCGTACGGGTGGCGTGGAAGCGGTTTTATCGGTGGTTCAAAAGCGTGCCGTAGTGCCGGGCTTGCCCGGCAATCCTTACAACGCGTCCGCGTCCAACTCACCGGTACGGATCCGCACCACGCTGCCCAGGTCGTACACGAACACCTTGCCGTCCCCGATCTTCCCGGTGCCGGCGGCTTTGACGATGGCTTCCACTACCTCCTCCACCTGGGTGTCGGTGACCGCCACCTCGATCTTCACCTTGGGCAGGAAATCCACCACGTATTCCGCGCCGCGGTACAGCTCGGTATGCCCCTTCTGGCGCCCGAAGCCCTTCACCTCGGTCACCGTGATGCCGGTAACCCCGCGCTCGGCCAGCGCCTCGCGCACGTCGTCGAGCTTGAACGGCTTGACCACCGCCATGACCATCTTCATTGATTGACTCCTCTATCTGCGGCAGAGGATAACGCCTGTCTCTCGCTGAACGCGATGCACGTCCCGTTTTCCAGCCGCCTTCACGCGCATTATCCTTGCACCTGAACCGGCCAGCCCAGCCCCTACCCCGCGGAGTCCTCCCATGATTGACCTCAACCAGATCGACGACCTGGCCCGCCGCCTGAGCGACATGGTGCCGCCGGGGCTGCGCGAGTCACGCGAGGAGCTGCAGGCCACGTTCAAGAGCGCCCTGCAGGCCGGCCTGGCCAAACTGGAC
>JAEWLO010000360.1 GCA_023457475.1 Pseudomonadota bacterium
CTCGTTCGGCGAGCGCTGCATGGTGCGCGACTTCAGTACCACGATCCTGCGCGGTGTCCATGCGGACGGTGCCGACCTGCTCGCGGCGCGCGGCGCGCTCGACGCGCATCGCCTTCAGCCGGCGCACGCGGCCTTCGTCGCGGGAGCGGCGGGCCTTGATGCCCTGGCGGATCCAGACTTCCTCCTGCGCCAGCAGCTTGTCGAAGCGGGCGTTTTCCTGCGCCTGGGCGTTGAGGCGTTCCTCGCGGCGGCGCTCGTAGTTGGCCCAGTCGCCCGGCCAGCTGGTGACCTGGCCGCGATCGATCTCGACGATGCGGGTAGCCAGCGCACGCAGGAAGCGGCGGTCATGGGTGACGAAGACCACGCTGCCGTTCCAGTTCTTGAGGAACATTTCAAGCCAGTCGATGGCTTCGATATCCAGATGGTTGGTGGGCTCGTCCAGCAGCAGCAGGTCGGGCGCGGACACCAGCGCGCGCGCCAGCAGCACGCGGCGCTTCATGCCGCCGGACAGCCGCGCGAACTCGGCGTCGCCATCCAGCTCCAGCTTGGTCAGGGTTTCTTCCACCCGCTGGTCCAGGCCCCACCCATTGGCACCATCGATCTTGGCCTGCACCGCCGACAACGCGTCGCCATCGAAGGTGTCGGCGTGGCTGAGGTGGTGGAATTCGGCCAGCCACTGGCCGAGTTCGCCCAGACCATCGGCCACCACGTCGAAGACGCTGCCGGCGGCACCATGCGGCACTTCCTGCTCCAGGCGGGTGACGCGCACGCCCTGCTGGACGCGGACTTCGCCATCGTCGGGCTTGTGGTCGCCGGACAGCAGTTTGAGCAGAGTGGATTTGCCGGCACCGTTGCGACCAATCAGGGCGATACGCTCGCCCGGCTCGATGGACAGTTCGGCTTTTTCCAGCAACAACGGGCCGCCGACGCTGAAGTCGACGTTTTGCAGAGTGATCAGAGGCATCCCACCATTGTAAGCGGGCGGGCCGCCGGGCGTCGCCTACCGCAGCAGTGCATCCAGCGCCGGGGGCAGCGGGCGTGCCGGATGGCGCACCTGCCACAGCTGGCGCGACAGGGGCGGCAGATCGGTGCGCACCTCCCGCAGCGTGCCCAGTGCGAGCAGATCGGCCACGGCATGACGCGACAGGCAGGCCAGGCCCAGTCCCGCCGCCGCCGCCTGCTTGATCGACTCGGTGCTGCCCAGTTCCATGGCTGCGCCGAACCGGTGCAGGTACGGCAACAGGCCCTGCTCCACCGCTTCGCGGGTTCCCGAGCCGGGTTCGCGCAGCAACCAGCGCGCCGCACGCAACGCATTCACGTCCATGTAAGGCCGCTGTTGGGTTGTGGCGGCGACCACGATCACCAGCGTGTCGCGCTGCCACGGTTGCACGTCCAGTCCGCTCACATGGCAGGGACCCTCGATCAGCCCCACATCGACGTCCAGCCGCTGGACCTGGCCGATCACCTCGGTGCTGTTGCCGATCCGGAGTTCCACCTGGGTATTGGGCTGATCCGCAAGCAGCGTGGCCACCCGCGACGGGAGCAGGTAGTTGCCGATGGTCGTGCTGGCCCCGATACGCAGGTGCAGCGTGCGCGGGTCGCTGGCTCCCTGCCCGACTCCGGCACCCGCCTCCAGCTCGCCCGCCATACGCAGCAGGGCCCGCGCCGGGTCGAGCAACGCGCGGCCGTGCGCGTTCAGCACCAGGCCCCGACCTACCCGGTCGAACAGCGGCAAGGGAAGCTGATGCTCCAGCTCGTTGAGGGCGGCACTCACCGCCGACTGTGACAGGCCCAGCCGCGCCCCGGCCGCCGTCGTCGTGCCGGTGTCGGCCACGGCCAGTGCGATTTCCCATTGGCGCAGCGTGAGGTGCAGCATCAATTACCCGTTCCTCAGGTATGAATGACCCATATTAGTCGTTTTACCGGTAGGTCTCGCGCGGGCAGCATGGTCCGGTCCCTCCGGAACGCCGATATGAACATTGCCCGCCGTCTCTCCCCGCTCTTTGGACCTCTGGCCACCGGCCGGCTTCCCGGCCTGGTGCTGACCGGGCTCGTCGCCGGTGCCGCGATTGGGCTGGGCACCCTGCCCGCGCTCCAGGCGCGCGGCCTGAGTGCCCTGACCCTGGCCATCGTGCTGGGCATCGCGCTGGGCAACACGGTCTACCCGGCCGTGGCGGAACCCACCGCACCGGGCGTCGGCTGGGCGAAGCAGTGGCTGCTGCGCGCGGGTATCGTGCTGTACGGCGTGCGGCTGACCTTCCAGGACATCGGCCAGGTGGGCATGACCGGCGTGCTGATCGACGCCCTGGTGCTGGGCAGCACCTTCGCCCTCGCTGCCTGGGCGGGCACCCGCTGGCTGGGGCTGGAACGCAATACCGCGCTGCTGATCGGCGCCGGGAGTGCCATCTGCGGGGCCGCGGCGGTGATGGCGGCCGATCCGGTCGTGCGGGGCCGTTCCGAGCAGGTGACGGTGGCCGTCGCCACCGTGGTGGTATTCGGCACGCTGGCGATGTTCGCCTACCCGCTGCTCTATCAGCTGAACCTGAGCCACGCCTGGGTGGCGTTGAACGAACAGCAGTACGGTCTGCTGACCGGCTCGACCGTGCACGAAGTGGCGCAGGTCGTGGCGGCAGGACGCGCGGTGAGCCCGGCGGCCGCCGACACCGCGGTCATCGCCAAGATGGTACGGGTGATGATGCTGGCTCCGTTCCTCCTTGGTCTGTCGCTCCTGCTGGCGCGCACGCCTGCCGCAGGCGGCCGTGCGGCGCTCCTCCCCCGGATCGCGGTGCCCTGGTTCGCTTTCGGATTCGTGGCCGTGGTCGGGGTCAACTCACTGCGGTGGCTGCCCGCACCGGTGATCACCCTCATGGTGCAGCTGGACACCCTGCTGCTGGCCATGGCGATGGCGGCGCTCGGACTGACCACCCATGTCTCGGCGCTTCGTCGGGCCGGCGTGAAACCCCTGTTGCTGGCCGGTGGGTTGGCAGTCTGGCTGCTGGTGGGTGGACTCGGCATCAACCTGGGCGTGCAGGCGCTGACCGGCTAGGACGGGGAAGGTCGTGCTCTACCGGCGAGGCGGGTAGAATGCGCCATGAACGAATTCTCCGAACTGCCCCTGTCGGCCTCGCTGGCGGCGGGCATCGACGCGCTGGGCTACACCCGCATGACCCCGGTGCAGGCGCAGAGCCTGCCCGCCATCCTTGATCGGCGCGACGTGATCGCGCAGGCCCCCACCGGCAGTGGCAAGACCGCCGCCTTCGGGCTGGGCCTGCTGCAGGCCCTCGACCCGGCCGTGATCCGCGCGCAGGCACTGGTCCTGTGCCCGACCCGCGAACTGGCCGACCAGGTCGGCAAGCAGATCCGCAAGCTGGCCACCGGTATCCCCAATCTGAAACTGGTGGTTCTCACCGGCGGCATGCCGCTGGGACCGCAGCTGGCCTCGCTCGAGGCGCATGACCCCCACGTGGTGGTCGGCACCCCGGGCCGCATCCAGGAACTGGGCCGCAAGCGCGCACTCAAGCTCGGCGGCGTGAAAACGCTGGTGCTGGACGACGCCGACCGCATGCTGGACATGGGCTTCGAGGAGCCGATCCGCGAGATCGCCGGACGCACCGCCAAAGACCGCCAGACCCTGCTGTTCTCCGCGACGTTCCCGGAGGAGATCCGCGCGATCGCCCGCGAGCTGCTGCGCGAGCCGGTGGAAGTGACGGTCGAGGGCGCGGACCATGCGCCGGCCATCCGCCACCTGTTCTGCGAGGTGGAGCTGAGCAGCAAGCAGAAGGCACTGGCCGGTCTGCTGCTCAAGTACACGCCGGAATCGGCGGTGGTGTTCTGCAACACCCGCCGCGATGTCGATGACGTGGCCGTTTCGCTGCAGCAGTTCGGATTCTCCGCGCTGGCGCTGCATGGCGACATGGAACAGCGCGACCGCGACGAGGTGCTCGTGCGCTTCGCCAACCGCAGCTGCAATGTGCTGGGCGCCAGCGACGGGGCCGCGCGCGGCCTGGATGTGCAGGATCTGGCGGCGGTGATCAATTACGAACTGCCGACGGATACCGAAACCTATCAGCATCGCGTGGGCCGCACGGGTCGTGCGGGAGCCACCGGTC
>JAEWLO010000361.1 GCA_023457475.1 Pseudomonadota bacterium
GGCAGCCGGGCAGAGCCCGGCGCTACGCCCAGCGTTTCAGATTCTGCTTCACCTTCTCGATCCCCTCCCAGGGATCCTTTCGCCGCCGCTTCAACAGCCCCGGCACGGTTTTCAAGGTAAAGGTGTCGGCCCGTTCCAGCTTCGACAACGCGGTCCAGGCAATCGGCATTGCCACCGGTGCTCCCGGCCGTCCGCGCAGGGAATAGGAGGCCACCGCCGTCGCACCGCGCCCATTGCGCAGGTAATCCACGAAGATGCGCTTGTTGCGCAGGCTTTTGGTCGCCTTGGACAGGAACCGGTCCGGCTCCGACGCGGCCAGCGCTTCCGCGAAACCCTTGGCGAAGCGCTTGGTCAAATCCCAGTCGCAGCCGGGGTTGAGCGGCACCACGACGTGCAGCCCCTTCCCGCCGGAGACCCGCAGGAACGATTCCAGTTTGAGGTCCTTCAGGCGCTTGCGGATATCCGTCGCGGCCTTTTTGACCTCGGCGAACGGCACGCCCGGTCCCGGATCCAGGTCGAAGATCACCCGGTCGGCCCGATCCGAGGTTTCCGCGTGGCTGCCCCAGGGGTGGAACTCCAGCGTGTTGAACTGCACCAGCTCCAATAGGCCGGCCGCGTCACGCACCACCAGATAATCCGCCTGCGTTCCGCTTTCCTCCTTGAGTCGTGCCGTATCGACAAGCTCCATGCCCGCGGTGTGGTGCTTCTGGAAGAAACAGGCCTTGCCGGTACCGCTGGGACAGCGGATCACGGACAGCGGCCGGTCGATCACCTCGGGCAGCAGGTGATCCATCACGGCGACGTAGTAATCCCAGACATCCTGCTTGGTGATGCGCTCGCCGGGGAACATCACCTTCGTAGGCGACGAGAGCGCAGGCGGCGAGCGTGTTGCGGTTCGTTTCGTCCGTGTGGCCTTTGCAGCCTTGGTGGCCTTGGTGGCCTTGGCCGTCCTGCCGCCCTTCTTCGGTGCAGCGCTCGCCGTGTCCGTATCCATCAGGTCCTCCACCCGTTTGTCCTCGCGCAGGGCCTTGAGCGACGGCTGCCGCAGCAGCTGCTGCCCACCGATGCCGCGATAGAACACCTCCACCACAAAGCGTGGCTTGAACCAGGTAGCACCGCGCAGGTCGGTGTCCAGCGCGGGGACGTGCACGCTGGGCGTGCGGCTGCCGGCTTTGCCGATCCGGGCGCTCAATTCGCGCAGCTTGGCATCGGTGAAACCGGTGCCCACCCGGCCCGCATACAGCCACCCGTGCTTCGGATCCGGACGCGCCAGCAGCAGCGAGCCGAAACCGGTTCGGCTGCCTTTGGGCGCGGTATACCCCACCACCGCGAACTCGTCGCTGGCCAGCAACTTGGTTTTGCGCCAGTCGTCATTGCGGCCCGGATGGTAGGCACGGTCGGCGCGCTGGGAAATGATCCCTTCGAAGTGCTGCTCCCCCGCCGCCTGCCAGGCGGCGTCGCCCTCCCCCACCACGTGCGAGCTGTAGGCCAGATGGCCTCGGGTGCCTTCCAGCAGCGTCTGCAGCAGGGCTTTGCGCTCCAGCAGGGGGGCTTCGCTGATGTCCACGCCGTCGATGTGCAGCAGGTCGAACAGCGCATAGGTCAGCGCGCCCTGGCGTTCGCCCGACAGCGTGGCCTGCAGCAGATTGAAATCCTGTTTGGTGCCCTTTCCTGCGATGAGCTCGCCATCCAGTGCAGCCTGCTTCAGCCCCAGTGCGGCAACTGCCTCACGGATCTCGGGCACCTTGTCCGTCCACTCCAGCGCGTTGCGCGACCACAGGCGGACCGCACCGTCATGGACGGTGGCAAGGATGCGATAACCATCCCATTTGATCTCGTGGACCCATTGATCGCCGGTGGGCGGCGCATCGCCCAGCTTCGCCAGCTGCGGAACGAAGGCACCCTTGGGGGCGTTGGATCTGCGTGCGCGGGTCAGTGCCAGCGCCTTCTTCGCCCAATCCCTGCGCCGCCCCTTGCGGATCGGAGGTGCCGTGGTCAGGCGCTTCTTTGCAGACTTCCCGGCCCCGGCGCGCTTCACGTCCGCCGCAGGTGCCGCGGTCACGCCGCCCAGCAGGTCGTCCGCCTCCAGGGTGCCGGCGTAGTCGTCCTTGTCCTTGAACAGCAGCCATTGCGGCTGGCGCGCCGGCTTGCTGGAACGGACCAGGTGCCAGCCGCCTTTCAGCTTGTCGCCGAACAGCTCGAAACGCAGGTGCCCCTTGGCCAGTTGTGCTTCCGCGTCACCGTCGGTCGCCCAGACGCCGTGATCGAACTGGGCGACATGGCCGCCACCGTACTGGCCCTTGGGGATCTCTCCCTCGAAACCGGCGTAGTCGACCGGATGGTCTTCCACCTCCACCGCCATGCGCTTCACGGACGGGTCGTAGCTGGGACCTTTCGGCACCGCCCAGCTCTTGAGAGCATCGCCCACCTGCAGGCGGAAGTCGTAGTGACGACGACTGGCATGGTGCAGCTGCACCACGAAAAGGGCGCGCTTGCCCTTGGGCAGGCGCTTGCCCGGTTCCGGCTCCCGAGTCTTCTCGAAGCTGCGTTTGCGGCGGTATTCGGTCAGCGACATCCGTGGTTACCAGTCATGCGCGCTTGCGCGGCTTGGCAGCGGCTTTCTTCGCGGGTGCCTTCTTCGCGGTCTTCTTTGCAGGCGCAGCCTTCTTTGCCGCCTTGGTGGTCTTCTTCGTTGCCACCTTCTTGGCCGGTGTGCGCTTGTTGGTGTCCAGGCTCTTCTGCAGCAGCGCCATGAAGTCCACCACATTCGTGGCGGCGTCTTCATGGTGTTCAGGTTCTTCGAACTTCGTGGTCGCGCCGGCCTGCTTCATCCGCTTCTTGATGATGTCTGACAGCCGCTCACGGAACTCGTCCTGATAGTCGTCCGGTGCCCAGTCCGAGGTCATGCTCTCGATCAGCTGGCGCGCCATCTCCAGCTCCTTGGGTGCAACGCGATACTCCTTGGCGGTGCCCTTGGGAAGCGTGTACTCCTCCGGCGCGATCAACTCCTGCGGGTAGCGCAGCAGCATCATCACCAGCGCGTCGTCCTCCGGCATCACCGCGCAGATGTACTCGCGGGTACGGATCACCACCCGGCCGATGCCGACCTTGCCGGTATCCTTCAAGGTCTCCCGCAGCAGGACGTAGCCTTTCTCGGCCTTCTTTCCGGGCACCAGGATGTAGGGTTTTTCGTAGTAGCGCAGCCCGATGCTGTCGGCGTCGACGAAGGCCTCCACGTCGATGGACTCATGGGTCTCAGGCGCGGCGGCCGCGATGTCCTCCTTCTCGATCACCACGTAACTGCCCTTGTCATACTCGAAGGCCTTGACGATGTCCTTCCAGGGCACCTCCTCGCCGGTGTCGGCGTTCACCCGCTCGTAGCGGATCGGCTTCTTGTCGCGCGCATCTAGCATGCGGAAGCTGAGGTCCATGCGCCGCTCGCCGGACATCAGCGAAACGGGCACGTTCAACAGGCCGAACGAAAGCGACCCGGTCCAGATTGGTCTTGCCATGACACTGTCTCATGCGGGTTTGACTCCTCCGTTGTAGGACCACGAGGGTCGGACCGGCGTGAAAGTACTGCCCTCATCAGGTGAGATGCCTGCGCGATGGTGCGCGCACGGGGGCTTCACTCGGGGAACAGGAGCGTGATGCCCAGGCGAAGGCCCCAATCCGGGCCGCCCTGCGGGGTTTCCAGGTGGACCCGCACGCCCCCCTGCAGGCTCAGCATCTGTCCACCCAGCTTGGTCACTTTGGCGTACTGCACATTGAGCGGTACGGTCCACTGGCTGGCCTTCCAGTCGTAGCTCGACTCCAGGTTGAAGGTCAACGTGCGGCCGCCGGTGTACGCCTTGGATACGAACGGCTGCAGGAAGGTGCTGCTGATATCGGCACGGCGGCTGCCGGTGCTGGCCACGTCGGCGAGGTGATTGACCAAGGCACCGTAGGTCCAGCCATGGTCCTGCTTCAGCACCACGAGAGTGGGCCCGGCGGCCCAGGTGTCCGCGCCCAGGTCATCGCTGCCTACCGGAATGAGCAGTGCCGGGCCGATGCCCCAGATCACCCCCGAAGGTCCGGGCTCGCGCGGTGAGATGAAAAAGCTCTGGGTGATGTCGCCAATACCAGCCTGGTCGGTGCCGGGGATCACATCCTTCTGATACGTCACCGGCAGGATCGTGCGCGAGATGACATTCCAATGCTCGGAAATGGGGAATGGAATCACCGGCTGGATGTTCAGGTTGTGACGGTAGCCCTCGTTGCCATACGTCTCGTCGTAGTTGTACTGGAATGGCACGCTGATCAGCGACGCCACCGGGTTGGACAGTTTTTTGGCCAGTTCGTCGGCGCTGTGATCCTGCGCGGCGGCGACCCGCGGCAGCGCTCCGACAAACATCACGGCGACAGCAAGGCAACGTACCGAACCGTTCATCGCGCAGACTCCACCCCCAGGCTGCGCTGCAGGTCCAGCATGGGCTCCTGCGGCACCTGGGTCATTCCGGTGCTGGGCCGGTCAAGATCGAGGATCAAGCCGACGGCCAGTGCCAGCAGGATGAACAGCAGCAGCGTGCTGCGTTGCTGGTGCGCCCGCTCGTAGCCGACCAGACCGGCCGCCAGCACCGCGAACAACAGCAGCATGCGCAGGATGCGCGGCGGTATGTGGTCCTGCCGCGCGGCGAAGCGTTCTGCAGCCAGGTCGATCGATTCATTGGTGGTACTGAACAGCAGCGACGCCCGTGGCGTGTCACGGAAGGCCTGCGTCCCGTCGACCAGCACGCCCCACAGCTCGCTCTGCAGCGCCACGGTGCGGGCGTTCTGCTGGATCTCCTGCTCGCTGTCGCGGGCGCGGGCGAAGTCCACCCGGGCATCGACATAGCGCCGGAGCACCTCCCGCATGCGCGCGCGGTCGGCCTCCTCCAGCAGGTCGGTACGCAACCAGGTGGTGCCAATGGCATTGGCTTCCTTCACCACCAGCTGGCGGCGCTCGTCGTAGCGCCCCAGCGACAGCGAGAAGGTAAAGCCGATCAGCAGTGCCAGCAGGCCGAGCACCGAGGTCATGGCGAACGCATCGTTGCTGCCGCCCTCCGGCGATTGGGCAGCGACTGGTTGGGTCGTGCGACGCCGATGCTGGCGGCGGTACACGGCTGCACCGATCTCGCGTGCCACCAGCAGCGCCAGCAGGAAGCAGAGCATCAGCAGCCACAGCGGCAGGGCGGGATAGCTGGTGGCAAGGTCCATGCGCATGCCCATCCACGGGCGGTAACGTGTCGGGGTCTTGCCCAGAGCATGCGCACTGCACCTGCGCGCTGCGTCAGTAGTTCTACCGGCACGCTGCCAGTGAACGACGCAGCCTCAGTCCAGGCTGTTCTTCATCACCTGTCCGTCCTTCATGATCACCACGAAATTGCGCTCGGGATCCGTGATCACGGCGATGTCGCTGAGCGGGTCGCCGTTGACCAGCAGCAGGTCGGCCAGCGCCCCCTCCTCCACCACGCCCAGCCGCCCGGCATAGGGACTGCGCTTGCCGGAAAGCGCCAGCAGCTGCGCGTTCGTGCCGGTCGCCATGATCAACGCGTCTGCCGGGCTGTACCAACGGGTGAGACTGGCCAGAATATGATTCTGGCGCGCGGCGAGCGCGCTGGAGAACAGCACATCGGTGCCGAACGCGGTCTTCAGCCGATACTTGATCGCCAGCCGGTAGGTTTCCTCGGTTCCCGCAAAGACCTCCTGGGCCTTGTTCCACTGGTCCGATCCACGCGGGAAGGCGTCGGCGAGTTCCGGCGGGAACGGCTGCGTGCTCAGCCAGGTGCCGGTGTCGCGCATGCGGCGCGCGGTGGCGTCGTCCATCAGGCTGGCATGCTCGATGCACAGCACCCCCGCACGGATGGAGCGCTGGATCGCCTCCGGTGTGTACGCGTGCACGGTGACATAGGTGCCCCAGTCGCGCGCCGCTCCGACGGCCGCGCGCAGCTCCTCCTCGCTGAACGTCACCACGTCCAGCGGACTATGCGGTGACGACACCCCACCGCCGGCGGTCAGCTTGATCTGGCTGGCCCCGCGCATCAGCTGTTCGCGTACGCGCACACGCACCTCATCCGGGGTGTCGGCGATGGCACTGTCGTTGCCCACGTCGTGACGGGATCCCGGTTGGCCCACGCTGCGGGGAAGATCGGCGGACTCACGAAAATCGCCGTGACCGCTGGTCACGGTGATCATGGCGCCGGACGGAAAGATGCGCGGTCCGGGGGCATGGCCGGCGTCGATCGCGGCCTTGAGCGCGAACACCGCGCCGCCGACGTCACGAACGGTAGTGAAGCCACGCATCAAGGTCTTCTGTGATTCGGCAGCCGCCACGATGTTGATGTACCCGCCTTCGGCCGTCATCATCGACTGAATGGGCACGCCCACGAACATGCTGTGCCAATGCATGTCGATCAGCCCCGGCATGAGCGTGCGACCGTTGCCGTCGATCTGCCGCGCACCCGGCGCGCTGATCGGCGCGGTCGCGATCCGCGCGATCTGGTTGCCCTGCACCAGTACGTTGCTCGGTGCCGACAACCGCCCATGGGTGCCGTCGAAGATCCGCACATTTGTGAAGAGCGTGGCCCGCGTCGTCGCTGCTGCTGTGACCGGTGCCGGCTCCTCTGCCTGTGGATGAGCGCCGACGGCACCCGGCAGCAGGAGTAACAGTGCGAGCACCACTTCCTGTATGCGCGCATGTACAGAACGACTGTCGGCGCACGCGGGATTCAGTGCGCGCGTTTCACCGCTGGCTAACGGGGTGTGGCACGTAATCTGCGTGTCCACCCAGGAGTGAGTTGTCATGACCGTGCTCTCCCGACTTGGCAAGGATTCCGATTCGATCGGTGTCGCGATGAAGGACAGCTGGGCGCGCCTGCTCATTGTCGGCGTGCTGTTGCTGGTGCTGGGCCTCGTCGGCCTGTATGCGTCCTCGCTGTTGGCGCGCACCACCACCCTGCTGGTCGCAGCGCTGCTGGTCATCGCCGGCGCGCTGCAGCTGACCCAGGCGTTCCTGCTGCGCGGCCTGCCCAGCTTTGCCCTCACCATTGCATTGGGTGCGGCGCAGATCATCGGCGGCATCGCCATCTACACCCACCCGGAATGGGCGGCCTATGCCATCGCCACCACCGTCGCGGCGGTGCTGGTGGTGCAGGCACTGGCGCAGTTCGGCCTGGCGCTGCGCTTCAACCCGGGTGGCAAGCGCTGGATCTCGATCGTGTCCGGCGTCATCGCGCTGGTGGCGGCGGTGATCTGCGTGACCGGCGTGGCCTGGGCGGGGCGCGCATCCGCCTCGTGGGGCATCGGCCTGGCCTTCCTTGCCATGGGCGTCGCGTACGTTGCCATTGCCCTGCTGTTCCGCAAGGAGCGCGAGGACGCCGCATCGCCGCCGCCGGTCCATTAGAGGGCGGCCTCGAGATAGGCAAAGATGTAGTTCGAGCCACCGTCGACCGTGCCCAGCATCTGCGAGGAGCCGAAGATGCCCGATCGATGCGAGACGCCGACACCCAGGTACAGGTCGTGCCAGCGGCGGCTGCCGAAGATGTCGCCCAGGCTCACGTCGATGCTGGGCTCCAGGTAGTTCAGCAGTTTCGAAGTGTTGCGCTCGCGTCGCGCCTGCGACTGCACTTCCGCATACGGCACGCGCTCGGCATACGACAGCCCGAAGCCGAAGCCGATCCGGGTCTTGACCCGGTGCGACCACGGGAACCCGTAGTAGAAGCCCTTCATGTAGGCATCCACCTGCCAGGCGTCGGGCTGGTGTCCCCGTTCGTTGTGGCGCAGTACCCCGACATACCCGATCAGATCGAGCGGCCACCCGTTCAATCCCGAGACGAAGGGCCTGCCGACGTGCACGCCCCAGATATCGGTGGGATCGTCGTCATTGAGGTCCGTGCAGCTGAAGGTCATGATCTTGACCAGATGGCAGCCCTCGGCCGAATCGCGCCCGTAGAAGATCTTCACGAAGGTCGGCGTCTCCGGCTTGTCCCAGCGCACCTGACCATCGCCGAAGTCGTAGGCCGCGCCGAGCAGCGCGCCCCACTGCACGTCGCGATCCACCAGCGGGCTGTCCGTGACCGCGCTGGAAAAGCGCGTCGCATAGACGCCGCCCAGCAGACTCCAGTTGCGGCTCAGCCGGTAGCGGCCGTACAGACCGGCAGTGACGTCCAGTCCGGAGCCTGCCGCGTACGCCGGGCGCAGATCGTCGGCCTCGTCCGCTTCAACCCCGAAGTAATAGTCGTTGAGCTGGGAACTGCGCCATTCCAGGCTGAGCGCCGGCTGCAGGTCCCAGCGCCGGCCGTGCCAGGTGTAGCCGTAGCCGGCGCGCACTTCGCTGCCATTGGAGGTATCGGAGATGTCCTGCCGGACGCTCAGGTCCCAGGTGTGTCCGCCGCGCTTCCAGAAGTAGCGTGCGCCCAGGTCCGCCTCACCGTTGCGCGTGCGCAGCCCTTCCAGAATCTCCGGCACTTCGTCCTCGGGGTAGCCTTCCAGGCGCCGTTCCACGAACAGCTCCAGTCCCTGGTCCTCACGCTGGGTCACCCGCACACCGGCCGCATTCGATCGCAGGAAGAAGCGCGGGCCTTCATACAGGTACAGCGGCAGCAGGTCCACGCGATCATCGCCCCCTTTGTAGGGCGATGCCTCCACCCGCATCAGCCCACCGAGGCCGGCGCTGCCGGGCTGCTCCAGCAGGTTGCCGAGCATCGCATCCTGTGCCGTCGCCGGCGTCGCCACCCCCAGCGCGAGCGCCAGCAGACCGGGTCGCCCTGTCCACGCACGTCGATTCGGGAGCTTCATGGGATCACCGCCTACTTGATGAAGTCGTACTTGAGCGCCGTCTGCACGCGGAACACGTCGCCGCTGGCCCCGCTCTGGTCCTCCAGCTTTCCGTAGAGCACTTCGGCACCCCAGCTCCAGCTGGGGGCCGGCTGCCAGATCAGATTGGCGGCCGCGTAGTCGCTGCGACGGAACACGGTCGGGTCCAGCCGCGTGTCGCGCTCCAGATAGAGCCGGCTCCAGGTCACCGTCGAACGCCAGTCCTGCGACCACTGGTGCGTGTAGCCGACCCAGCCGCCGTACTGCTGCAGCACCTGCAGTCGATTGTCCGCATCCACCACGCCGTCCAGGTTCAATCCGCCCAGATCGCCCAGGTAGGCCGCGATGCCCTGTCCACCTACGGCACCGAAAACGAAGTAGCTGCCGCTGTCGAAACCCCAGGAACCGCTGAAGGCCAGGCCACCTGCGGTGGTGCCGTCACTGCCCTGTCCGCTGTCACGCGCCGAATCGAAGGCCAGGTAACGCAGTACCCCGGCCAGCTGCAGGTTGCCCCAGTCCGCTTCGTGGCGGGCCGCCAGCACCAGGTTGGGTGCTGCCGTGCGCGACTGCTGCGTGCTGCCGGGCATCTGCAGCTCCGGCGCACGCTGTTCGGCCGCCACGATCAGCTGGTTGCCGCCGCGCAGGGGAATGTACTGGCGGACGCTGGCCACCCGGGCCGAGGGCGACGCGCCCGGGCCGGCGAAATCGAGCGTGTCCGGCCCGGAGTCCAGGTCCATGAAGGCAGACCACCCGAAGCCCACATAGGTGTTGCCCAGCTGTCCCCAGGCATGCCGGAGCCGATACCCGTAGCTGCCGCCGGAGCCGAAGAAGTCGTTCTGCAGCAGGAACCGCAGCTGGCCGGCACCGGTCTGGCGCCGCGCCTCCACCGTGAAACGGGTCTGGCGCGCGTGCATGTTGAAGCGCGCCTTCTCGCGACCGCCGTCCACGGGGATCTCGGAGGTGATGAACTGGTCGCTGTCGCCAGCGTCACCGCTGTCGACCATCGCGTCGAGCTTGGCGTAACCACTCAGGCGCAGCCACGTCTCCGTGCCGGGCACGAGGAAGAAGCCCTCCAGTGCGTCGCCGGGTGGCACCTCGTTGTCGACACGGGCACCGGCAAGGTCGTCTTCGTCGAACGACTCGCGGCTCGGCAGCGGCGAAGGCGGTGCGGACAGCAGCGGGGCCGGTGCTGTTGGTGCCACGGTCGGTGGCACAGCGGCGACAGAGGGCGATGCGGGTGAGGCCGGCGCGACCGTCGTCTGCGCGGCACCGCCCTGTGCGGCCTCGAGCGTCTGGATCCGCGCGGTCAACTGCTCCACCGTCTCGCGCAGCCGCTGGATCTCCGCGTCCTGGCCGGCGTCACGATTCTGCGCCATCACGCCCGCGGGAAGCAGCACACTCGTGAGCCCGAGCACTCGAAACAGATGATTCATCATGGCGTCCTCGCGGTGGGGCCACCGCCCAGGGCGGCGTAAAGGTTCACTGCGTCCTGCAGCGCGGCGGCGCGCAGCTGCAGCAGGTTCTGCTCGGCGGTGAAGTGATTGCGCTCGGCATCCAGCACTTCCAGGTATGGCGTGAGTCCCACCTCGTAGCGGTCCTGCGCGGTCACCACGAGCGCCTGCTGGACCGCCACCGCCTGCAGCTGCGCGGCAATCTGGCGGTCGTTCTGTTCGGCCGCCACCAGGCCGCTGGCCACCTCGCGGAAGGCGTTCTGCACAGTGGACTGGTACCGGTGTTCGCGCTCCTGGCGCGCGGCCAGCGAGGCATCCACGCGTGCCCGTCGCGCGCCCCAGTCCAGCAGCGGCCACACCGCGCCGGCACCGAACGACCACACCCGGTTGCTGTCCGATACCAGTCCGGAGAGCTCGCCGGACGCGTATCCGCCCGACCCGGTCAACGCGATGATCGGGAAGTACAGGGCCCGTGCCACACCGATGTTGGCATTGGCTGCCCGCAGCTCCTGCTCCGCCATGCGCACGTCGGGTCGCGCGTCCAGCAAGGCAGACGGCAGTCCCGCCTCCAGGCGGGCGAGCTGTACCTGCGGGTCCAGCGGCAGGGCGGCAGGCCACCCCTCGGGAATGGGCGTGCCGACGAGCAGTTGCAACAGCTGGAAGACCTGGCCCTGTGCCCGCCGCAGCTGGGCCAGCTGCACCTCGGCCTGGGTAACCAGCGCGTAGGACTGGTTGAAATCCACCGACGATGTCAGCCCAGCATCCATGCGCAGCTGGGCCAGCTCACGCGTCTCCTGCCGACTGGCCAATGAGCGCTCGGCGAGCACGATGCCTTCGGCATTGGCCCGCACCGCGTAGTAACTGGCCGCCACCGACGCCATCAAGCTCAGCTGCAGCGCATCGCGCGCCTCCACGCTGGCCAGGTACTGGCGACGCGCCACTTCATTGAGATTGGCCACCCTGCCCCACAGGTCCAGCTCGAACGCGGGCACGGACACCTGCACGGCGTAGCTGTCCACCGTAACGCGCTGGGCATTGTCCGCCGCGCTGAGCGGCGTGCGCAGTCGCTGTCCGGACGCGCCGATGTCCACGCCCGGCAGACGCTGGCTGCGCTGGATGCGGAACTGGGCACGGGCCTGCTCGATCCGCGCCGCTGCCGCCGCCAGGTCCTGGTTGTTGACCAGCGCCTGGG
>JAEWLO010000362.1 GCA_023457475.1 Pseudomonadota bacterium
GCTCAACGCCGTGGCAAACACCTCGTCGGTCAGCCCGAAGGCAAGCCAGGGAGAGGCGACACTGCCGGCGCGTTCCGGCATCAGCGCTGCCAGCGACGGGCCGTAAAGTGCGTGGCGGGCGTTCATCTTCAGGACCGCCGGCAGTGTCGTCCACAGCGCGGCGCCGGAGAGCAGCAGTGAGATCAGCAGGAACTGGCTGGCCCCTGCGTAGACCGTCATCGAGACCAGCAGGGCAAGGTCGGCGGACAACCCGGCCTGTACCGCCGCGACGCCGAACGAGAATCCCATCGGCACATATCCGATGGCGATGGACACACTGCCGCCGAGTCCTGCCATCAAGCCAAGGCCACCGGACGGGGAACGGGGTGCATCGGGGGGAAGGTCAGGGATGGTCATGACGGTACGGGGGAGGAGCAGCGACCCGGCGGACTGTAAGGACCTCGCGCCGCGCACAAACGCGAACCAGTACGCAAACCCGGGAAACTGCACAAAGCTGGTGTTGTTCCAGACAGAAGGCGACGCATGTCACCCTTTCTTCCCGTTGTCATACCGTGCGGTCAAAATGCCGCACGTCTTTTCCGGCCCCGCCTTGCCGGCGGGGCCTGTACCAAACAGGGGTCTGCAGTGTCGAAGTCGTTGTGGGGTTGTGCGTTGTTGTTGTCGCTGGCCGTGGCACCATCGGAGGCCATGAGCGCTGAATCCTCTCCCTCCGCGCCGCGCAAGGCGGCGGTCTATGGCCATCGCGGTGCCAGTGCACTGCTGCCCGAACACACCCTGGCGGCTTACGCACAGGCCATTGCCGATGGTGCCGACTACATCGAGCCGGACCTGGTGATGACGAAGGATGGCGTGCTGGTGTCGCGCCACGAGAACGAGATCAGCGGCACCACCGATGTGGCCGACCGCGCCGAGTTCGCTTCACGCAGGACCACCAAGGTGATCGACGGCCAGCGCGTCGAAGGCTGGTTCACCGAAGACTTCACCGTGGACGAGCTGAAAACGCTGTACGCACGCGAGCGCCTGCCGCAGCTGCGCAGCACCGCGTTCGACGGTCAGTTCCGCATCGCCACGCTGGACGAGATCATCGACTTCCTGGTGCAGCAGGCGGGCCGGGCCGGCAAGGGCATCGGCCTGGTCCCCGAGATCAAGCACGGCAGCTACTTCCGCAGCATCGGCCTGCCCATGGAAGACAAGGTCGTGGCCACGCTGCAGGCCAACCCGTATACCCAGGTCGCGCCGATCACGATCCAGTCGTTCGAGGTCGGCAACCTGCGCCAGCTGCGCGCCAAGCTGGGCCGCACCGGCAACATCCGCCTGCTGCAGCTCATCGGCGATGCCCACCAGCAACCGGCCGATGTGTTGGCCGCGAAGGGAAGCCAGCGCTATGCGGACATGATCACGCCGGCCGGGCTGGAGCAGGTGGCGGCGTATGCCGACGGCATCGGTCCGGGTCTGCGCATGATCATTCCGCTGGATGGGAGTGGCCGGCTCGGAACGCCGACCACGCTTGTGCGTGATGCGCAGGCGGCGGGATTGATGGTGGTGCCGTACACGTTCCGCCCCGAGAATTCCTTCATGGCGGCGGACTTCCGCAGCGGTGGGGCGAACGCGCGGAACCCGGAGGGTTCGGTCGCGGAGATGCGGGCCTATCTGAAGACCGGCATTGATGCGTTCTTTACCGATGACCCGGCGCTGGGCCGGCGCGCGGTGGATGGGGATGCGACCGCGGCGAAGTGATGCGAGGTCCGGCCGCGCCATCCAGTCAATGACGCATCGAGATGACGAACGCGTCGCCACGCGCCCATGCAACCCGGTGCCGGATACGCTTTGCGATCCGGCCCAGGCGGTGCATCACCGCTCGTCTGGCCTCCGGAACGGCAACACCACAAAATCATGCCCTTCGCGCGGCTGCCACAGCACCGGCACGCGCTGGGGCGACGGCGGCTCCAGGTCGCTGTCACGCCGCAGCTCCGTGTCCTCGTCTTCGTCCTCATCCTCCCAGCTGTACCGCTTGCGCGGTGCCATCGGGTCGGACAACCGGAACAGCAGGGCGCTGATGATGCCGGCAAAGGCACCGCCCATGTGCGACTGCCAGGACACCCCCGGCTCATGCGGCAGGATGGTGATGAGCATGCTGCCGTAGAACAGGAAGGCGATCAGTCCGGTGGCGATCGCCGGCCGGTCGCGGCGCAGCAGGCCGAGCACGAAGACCAGGAACATCAGGCCGTGGGTAATGCCGCTGGCTCCCAGATGCCGGCTTCCCAGGTCGCCGAGCAGCCATGCGCCCAGCCCGGAACCGATCCACAGGATCGGCAGAGCACGCACGGTGGCCTTCGGGTACACACTGCCGGCCAGGGTGCCCAGAATCAGCAGAGCGAAGCTGTTGGCCCCCAGATGCTGCAGCGACCCGTGCAGCAGCGGGGCCCCGAGCAGACCCAGCAGCCCGGAACGCTCCAGCGGCGCGACGGCCCAGGGACGCCAGTCGAAATAGTCCTGCGCGGTGAACACCGCCACCAGCACCAGCACGAAGGCCAGGCTGACATTGAACGCCCGCATCACGCGACCGCGGTCGGTGCGGGGAGAAACCGGCGGCTCGCCGGCGGGCAGGGGCAGGTTGGCGTTCATACCACTGTGATTGCGACGTCGGCGCCTGAACACAAGGCCAACGTCGCGGGAGAGTGTGGGTCCACCGGCGGGACAATCCCGCCGGCGGCTCCGGGTCTTACGCCGCGTCCTGCTTCGGCGGATTCTTCAGGCTCAGCACCACCGTGGCACCGATGATCAGCGCCACCACGCCCAGCGAGATCGGGGTGGGGATCTTGAAGATGTCGATCAGCATCATCTTGATGCCGATGAAGCCCAGCACCAGCGCCAGGCCATACGGCAGCAGGTGGAAGCGATCTGCCATTCCCGCCAGCAGGAAGAACATCGCGCGCAGGCCCAGCACCGCGAACACGTTCGAGGTCAGCACAATGAACGGGTCGGTGGTGATGGCGAAGATGGCCGGAATGCTGTCCACCGCGAAGATCACGTCGGT
>JAEWLO010000363.1 GCA_023457475.1 Pseudomonadota bacterium
CGCGAGGGTCGTTGGCGGCAGCGGGCAACGCAGGCGCGTCCGGAGGCGCGGCGGGCGCGGGTGCCGTTGCGGGTCCGGCTGCAGCGGTCGGCGCGGCCGAGGCCTCCCCCGCCTGCTTCCGCAGCAACCGCAGCTTGTCCAGGCTCAGGCTCAAAACGGCACCACATCCACATCGACCACCTCGTCAGCGGGTGCGGCGGTCAACGCGTGGGCATCGAACAGGCCCAGCACCTTCAACGCGAGGGCCTTGGGCGTGGTGGCATCCTCTTCCTGGCCGGCCAGCACCGGGCCCACGCAGGCGGGGCAGCCGGCACGGCAGTCGCAGCGCTCCACCAGCTCGCGCGCGCGCTGCAGCAGTTCGGCCTGGCGCGTCCACAACGGTTCGCTCAGACCCACGCCGCCGGGGAAGTTGTCGTACAGGTACACCGTGGGCACGAACTGCTGCTGCAGTTCGATCGCACTGGCATCGAATTCTGCACCGCGCAGCTGGCCCCGGCCGCTCTGGTCGGCCACCGCGAACCAGGCACCGTCGCCGTTACCCACCGCCTTCTGCAGGTCGCGTGCGTCGGCCATCACCGCCACCGTGGCGACGATGTGCAGGGCGTAGGCCGCCCCGAGGAAGCCATCCAGCGCTTCCTGCCTGCTGTCGAAGGCCTGCAGCAGCAGCGACTGCGGCAGCTGCCACCACACCGCCGTGGTGTGCAGTTCCTGGTCGGGCAGGTTGACCGGACCGTAGCCGATGTTCTCGTGGGTGTAGTAACGGATCTTCTTGTAGCCGGCCACGCGCCGCACCACGTGCACTTCGCCGTGATGCGAATCGCCGCGCCCCGCCGCACAGCCGTCGAAGCGGTCCAGCACCTTGAGCTTGGTGAAGTCGATGCTGTCCGTGTAGTAATCCACGTGGGTACGGGTGACATAGGCCTTGCGGCCCTCCCAGTCCAGCCGCTCCACCTGGTACGGCGTGGACTGCACCATGTGGATCGCGCCTTCATACAGGGTGAGCGCGGCGGCCGAGTAATCCACTTCGGCGATGATCTGCTGCTTGCCGTCGCTGCGGTCCACCACCACGAAGTTGCCGTCTGCCACCGAACGCAGGCTCACCGCGTTGGCCGGGTAGCTGTCGGCGATCCACTCCCAGCGGTCGCCTTCGCGGTGCACCACCTCGGTCTCGGCGAGCGCCTCCAGGAATACCAGCGGGTCGATCGGGCCGAACGGATCGCCGGCAAGGAACGGCAGTTCGAACGCGGCGCAGCGGATGTGGTCGAACAGGATCAGCGGCTGGTCGGGCGCGATGCGCGCATGCTCCGGCGACGCTTCGGCGAAGAAGTCCGGATGCCGCACCACGTACTGGTCCAGCGGCTGCGAGCTGGCCACCATCACGCCCAGGGCAGGCTGCTGGCGGCGACCCGCACGCCCGAAGCGCTGCCAGGTGGCGGCGACGCTGCCGGGGTAGCCGTTGAGCACCACCACGTCGAGGCTGCCGATGTCCACGCCCAGTTCCAGCGCCGAGGTACTGACAATGCCGTCGATGGTGCCGGCGCGCATGGCGCGCTCGGTCTCGCGGCGCTCCGTGGGCAGATAACCGCCCCGATAGGCGCGGATACGAACGGGTTTGCGCGGATCGTGGTCGAAAATGTCCTTCAGGTACTTGGTGAGCACCTCCACCATCAACCGGCTCTGCGCGAAGATCAGGGTTTTCAGGCCGGATTTGATCGCGATGCGCGCAATGCGATTGCTCTGCGAGCGCGCCGATGCGCGCAGGCCAAGGTCCGCGTTGACCACCGGCGGGTTCCACAGCAGCACGTGCTTGGGCCCGGTTGGCGCACCCGATTCGGTGATGGCGGTGACCGGCGCTTCGATCAGTGCTTCGGCATGCGCCTGCGGATTGCCGATGGTGGCCGAGCACAGGATGAACTGCGGCTCCACGCCGTAGAACGCGCAGATCCGCTTGAGGCGGCGCAGCACGTTGGTGACATGGCTGCCGAACACGCCGCGGTAGGTGTGCACCTCGTCGATCACCACGTAACGCAGGTTCTCGAAGAACTGCGCCCACTTGGTGTGATGTGGCAGGATCGCCTGGTGCAGCATGTCCGGGTTGGATACGACGATATCGCCGTGCAGGCGGATGGCCTGCCGGGCATCGCCGGGGGTGTCGCCATCGAAGGTGAAGGCTTTCACCCCGAGATCGCCCGCGCGATTGAGTTCCAGCAGCTCCGCCACCTGGTCCTGGGCCAGCGCCTTGGTCGGGAACAGGTACAGCGCCTTCGCGTTGCCCTGCATCGCCGCGCTGACCACCGGCAGGGTGTAGCAGAGCGACTTGCCGCTGGCGGTCGGGGTGACGATGGCGACATGCTCGCCGCGCTGGGTGGCCTCCCACGCCTGCGCCTGGTGGCTGTAGAGCTGCTCGATACCACGCGCCTTCAAGGCGGCGGCCAGCGCGGCCGGAACATCGGCGGGCAGCGGCGCATAGGACCCCTCGCGGCCGGGAATCGTGAAACTGCCGGTGATGCGGTCGGCATAGCGCCGCTGCAGCCGCGCGGTCAGCAGCGCGCCATTGCGCGAGGGCAGTCCATCGGTGGTGGATAGCCGCCGCTCGGCGTCTTCGGTGCGCTTGGCGAGTTCGTAGGCCATGGGGGACAGCAAGGTGCAGGGGACAGCATGGAAGCATATCGCCGTCACACAACCCGAGACACGTCCAGACGCCGGTAGCGCCGGTAGCGCCGGCCGTTGGCCGGCCCACGCATACGCTTATCAATCTCGAAAAATGAACCCTTCACAAAGAACGATTTCTGAAGCTCCCCCTCCGTATCCTCAACCCCTGAACCGTCCGTGCGGAACCGTCGTGGCAGCAACACACGCAATCCACAAAATCCTGCTGGCCACCCTCGCATGGGCCGGCACCGCGCAGGCGCAACAGGCACCCCCCCCCGAGCCTGCACCGCCGCCGCCCGCCACAACCCCGACACCTCCGGCCGAGAACGTCACCACCCTCGGCGAAGTCCGCGCCCTCAACCCCGACGAGGAACCGCTCGACCTCTACCGTTTCAAGAACCCCATCCAGCCCGAATCCAACCGTTTCAGCCGCTCCTGGAGCGAACCACCCAGTCCGGAACAGGTCAGCATGAGCGGGGGCTACCTGATGATGGGCATCAATGCCGCCCTGGGGGCCGCGGGGCGGGGCCTGCACAAGATCACCGGTGGCCCGGACCAGATCCAGTCGGCCGTGGCGCGGCCACCGCCGGAGCTGACCCTCGAACAGCAGCAACGCGCCCGGCAGGTGCAGGACGCAAACCCGTAGCGGGGGGGGGCGCCCCCGCCGCCCAAACCGA
>JAEWLO010000364.1 GCA_023457475.1 Pseudomonadota bacterium
GGCGCGGAAGTGGACATCGCCTGGCAGCAGCCCGACGGCAGCACCCGCTGGCTGGAAGTCCTCGGCTGCGGCATGGTGCACCCCAATGTGCTGCGCAGCGTGGGCATCGACCCGGAGCGCTACACGGGCTTTGCCTTCGGCCTGGGCGTGGAGCGCTTCGCCATGCTGCGCTACGGCGTGAACGACCTGCGCGCGTTCTTCGAGAACGACGTGCGGTTCCTCAAACAATTCGCGTAATTAGACTATGAAATTCTCTGAAAACTGGCTGCGCAGCCACGTTCCCACCACGGTCTCGCGCGACGAACTCGGCGCGGTGCTGACCGCCATCGGCCTTGAAGTGGAAGAGGTCACCGACCTCGGCAAGGGTTTGGACCACGTCGTGGTGGCGCGCATCGTCTCCGCCGAACGCCATCCTGAAGCCGACCGCCTGCAGATCTGCCAGGTGGACGCCGGGCAGGGCGAGCATCTTCAGATCGTGTGCGGCGCGCCCAATGCGCGCGCCGGTCTGGTCGCGCCGCTGGCGATGATCGGCGCGAAGTTCGGTGATTTCGCGATCAAGGCGGCCAAGCTGCGCGGCGTGGATTCCAATGGCATGCTCTGCTCGGCCAAGGAACTGGGCCTGGATGGCGACGCGTCCGGTCTGTTCGAGCTGCCCGATGACGCACCGGTGGGCCAGCCGCTGGTCGAGTACCTCGGCCTGCCGGACGCCAGCATCGAGATCAAGCTCACGCCGAACCGTGCCGACTGCTTCAGCCTGCGTGGCATTGCCTTCGATGTGGCGGCCGCCACGCGCAGCGACGTGGTGCCGTTCAACGCCGCGCCGATCGCTGCCGCCGGCCACCGCGAGCTGGACATCCAGCTGCACGCCGGTGCCGAGGCCCCGCGTTACCTTGGCCGCGTGATCGAGGGCGTCAACGCCCGCGCCACCACGCCGCTGTGGATGGCCGCGCGCCTGCGCCGCAGCGGCGTGCGCCCGGTGTCGCTGCTGGTCGACATCACCCAGTACGTCATGCTCGAGCTGGGTCAACCCATGCACGCGTACGACCTGGACACCCTGCAGGGCAGCATCGGCGTGCGCCGCGCACGCGCCGGCGAACAGCTCAAGCTGCTCGACGGCCGTGAGGCCACGCTGGACGACAGTTTCCTGGTCATCACCGACGCCGACCGTCCGGTTGGCCTGGCCGGCATGATGGGCGGCTGGGATACCCGCGTCACCGACGACACCACCGCCGTGTTCCTGGAGGCGGCGCACTTCGCGCCGGCCGCCATCATGGGCCGTGGGCGCAAGCTGGGCCTGCACACCGATGCCGGGCATCGCTTCGAGCGTGGTGTGGACCCGGCCCTGCCGCGCACCGCCATCGAATACGCCACCGGCCTGGTGCTGGACCTTGCCGGCGGTACGCCGGCCCCAGTGTCCGAAGCGGTCAACCGCGCGGACCTGCCGACGGCCGCCACCATCACCCTGCGCCGCGCGCGCATCCAGCGGGTGCTGGGCATCGAGATCGCCGATGCCGAAGTGGAGCGCATCCTGCGCGCGCTGGGCATGGACGTGGCCTCGGCCGCCGACGGGTGGCAGGTTACCGCCCCCAGCCGCCGCTTCGATATCGCCATCGAAGAGGATCTGATCGAGGAACTGGCGCGCATCCACGGCTACGAGCAGATTCCGACCACGTTGCCGGGCGGTGCCGCACGCGTGGCCATGCCCAGCGAGACCCGCCTGGACGAACTGAGCGTGCGCCGCCAGCTGGTCGCCCGCGATCTGCAGGAAACCATCAACTACGCCTTCGTCGATGCTGCGTTGCTGACCCGCTGGCAGCTGGACCAAGGCGTGGTCGCCCTGGCCAACCCGCTGTCGGCGGAGCTGGCGGTGATGCGCCCGGCACTGCTGCCGGGCCTGGTCGCGACCCTGGGCCGCAACGCCGCGCGCCAGCAGAGCCGCGTGCGCCTGTTCGAGGTGGGCCGCGTTTTCCACCCGCAGGCCGGAAACGACAGTCCTGCACCGCTGGAAACGACCCGCGTGGCCGCGGCCGTCTGTGGCGAGGCCGAACCGCAGCAATGGGGACTGGCCACCCGCAAGGTGGACTTCCACGACCTCAAGGGTGACCTGGAATCCCTGGCCGCCGCCTCCGGTGCCGCCCTGAGCTTCGTGCCGTCGACCCGCCCGTACGGCCATCCTGCGCGTTCGGCCGAGGTGCTGCGCGACGGGCAGCCGCTGGGCTGGATCGGTCAGATTCACCCGCGCGTGGCCCAGGCCATGGACATCGACGTGGACGTGGTCGCCTTCGAGCTTGATCTGGCCGCCCTGGCCGCCCGCGAACTGCCGCGTGCCAATGAGCTGTCCCGCTTCCCGTCGGTCCGCCGCGATCTGGCCTTCCTGGTGCCCGAGGTGGCCGCGTGGGCGGATCTCGAGGCGACCCTGCGCCGGGCCGTCGGTCCGCTGCTGCGCCAGGTGACCCTGTTTGATCGTTACGTTGGCCAGGGGGTCGAGCCCGGTTTCAAGAGTCTCGCTATGGGCTTGATTTTGCAGGACAAGTCGCGCACTCTGACGGACCGCGACGTGGACGCGGTGGTCACCGAGGCGGTGGCTGCCATGGAGCGTGAACACCACGCCCGGATCCGCGGTTGAGCGGGCAGCATGGGGGGTAGCAGGCAATGGCATTGACCAAGGCGGAGATGGCCGAGAAGCTGTTCGACGAAGTCGGTCTGAACAAGCGCGAGGCCAAGGAGTTTGTCGACGCGTTTTTCGATGTGCTGCGTGAAGCATTGGAACAGGGACGTCAGGTGAAGCTTTCCGGCTTCGGCAATTTCGACCTGCGGCGCAAGAACCAGCGCCCGGGCCGCAATCCGAAGACCGGCGAGGAAATTCCGATTTCCGCCCGTACGGTGGTCACCTTCCGTCCGGGCCAGAAGCTCAAGGAAAGGGTAGAGGCATATGCTGGATCCGGGCAGTAACCGCGAACTTCCGCCGATACCGGCCAAGCGCTACTTCACCATTGGTGAGGTCAGCGAGCTGTGCGACGTCAAGCCGCACGTGCTGCGCTACTGGGAAACGGAATTTCCAAGCCTGGAGCCGGCCAAGCGCCGCGGCAACCGGCGCTACTACCAGCGCCACGACGTGCTGATGGTGCGGCAGATCCGTGGTCTGCTCTACGAGCAGGGCTACACCATCGGCGGTGCGCGCCTGCGCCTGGAAGGGGCGGGGGCACGCGAGGAATCGGCGCTGAGCAACCAGATCATCAAGCAGACCCGGATGGAACTGGAAGAAGTGCTGCAGCTGCTGCGCCGCTGATCCTTTTTCTTCACAAACCGGGTATACTCGTCGGCCCGCTGCAAGGCGGGCACAACACCAGCATCATCGGGGCGTAGCGCAGCCTGGTAGCGCATCTGCCTGGGGGGCAGAGGGTCGTCGGTTCAAATCCGGCCGTCCCGACCATACTGGTGTACGAACAAGGGCTTGCGCCATCGGGTGCAGGCCCTTTTTCTTTGCGGCGACTGTCTCCGCAATCCCGGACGCACCGCCTGCCTGTGCCAATGGCGACATTCAGGCTTGCCGTCGGCAATGTGCGACTTACACTCGGATGCTTCTGGTTCCCGCTTGGCAATCCCGGCAGGGAGCGGCTATTTCAGTCGGCAGGCGTTCTTGAACCGTGGCGGTGATCGCGTGAAAAAATCGATATGGCTGTCCTACGATCTCGGCGTGCGCGGTGACTATGACGCCTTCTATGCCTACCTGGACAATCAAGGGGCGGTCGAGTGCGGCGACGGGCTCGCATTCTTTTCCGTGGAGTCTTCCGGGGAGGACGGAGATCTTGAACAGCAGATCAAGAGCGACCTGACTGCGGCTGTCAAGTTCTCCAAGACTGACCGCATCTACCTGATCTATCGCAAAGCCGATAAGAAGGTTGGCGGGAAGTTCATCATTGGCAAGCGCAAGGCATCGCCTTGGCAG
>JAEWLO010000365.1 GCA_023457475.1 Pseudomonadota bacterium
CCCAGCCGCCGGCCCCGCCGGCGCGGTCACTGGCCCAGACGATGCGCTGGCCGTCCGGGTGGATCGTGGCCCCGTGCTCGTTGGCTGGCGTGGACACCACGCCCATGCCCTCGATGCCAAACTCGGAAAGCGCCATCGCCCCGGGCGCGAAGAGTAAACTCAGGCTCAGCGCGAGCAGAGACATGGGAGTGCGCATGACGGCTTCCATCGGGGTTTGCGATCCAATCCAGGCTGGAGTTTAGAACAACCATGACCCACCGTTACGCCGTCTTCGGTCAGCCCATCGCCCACTCGCAATCGCCGCACATCCATGCCGCGTTCGCGCGTCAGGAAGGCATCGAGCTGGATTACACCGCCATTGAAGCAGCACCGGCTGACTTCCCCGCCGTGCTCGAAGCGTTCGCCGCCGACGGCGGTGCCGGAGCCAATGTGACCGCGCCGCTGAAGGAGATCGCGTTCGGGCTGTGCAGGACCTTCACCTCGCGCGCCAAGCTGGCCGGTTCGGTCAACACGCTGCTGCGCAAGGGCGACTACTGGCACGGCGACACCACCGACGGCGTCGGTCTGGTACGCGACCTTACCGACCGCCATGAGCTGGACCTGCGCGGCCGACGCGTGCTGCTGCTGGGGGCGGGGGGTTCGGCGCGCAGCGTGGCTCCGGCCCTGCTGGACGCCGGGATCCGTGAGCTGGTGGTGGTCAACCGCACCACCGAGCGCGCCGATGCCCTGATCGACGCCATCGGCGAGCCGGGGCGCGCACTGAGCCGTTACTGGGATGACCTGCGCGACCTCGGCGATTTCGAACTGATCGTCAACGCCACCTCGGCCGGCCGGGACCGTGCGGCGAAGTTCGAGCTGCCGCTGTCGCTGGTCAACACGATGACCACCGCGGTCGACCTGAACTATGGCGAGGCGGCGATCGCGTTCCTGGCCTGGGCGCGCGCGGCGCAGTGCCGCAACACCGTCGATGGCCTCGGAATGCTGGTGGAGCAGGCGGCCGCCAGCTTCCAGCAATGGCATGAAGTGCGCCCCGACACCGACCCGGTCTACGCCGAGCTGCGTGCGAAGAACGCGCTGGCGGGTGAGGAGTGAATCCCTCCTTCGCCGACCTGCTGATCCCCATCCTCACTTCCGCGGCCATGCGGCTGCCGATCCTGATCGCGGTGGCGGTCTCGATGGTGTGGGTGCTGGGCAGCCCGCGCGGCCAGGTGCGGGCTGTGGCGCTCTCGGGCCTGGGCGTGATGGGCGCGGCCGCCCTGCTGGGCATGGCCGCCAGCGTGATCCCCCAGCTGCTGGTGGCGCAGGGGGCCTACGAGACCCTGCGTGGCATCGGCATGCTCATGGGGTGGCTGCAGTTCGCACTGAACCTGATGCTGGCCCTGTCGGTGGTGCTCATCGTCTGGGCCATGACCCGCACCCTGCGCGATCAGTCACGCAACTGAACCGACGCGGGGTTTCCCGACGGCCCCCGCCGTGCCCCGCCATGAGAAAATACCCGCCGAAGATCCCGGCAGGACCCCCACGGCGTGACCGAAAAAGTTGAAGCCCCGCGTGCGCTGAACGACGAGCTCAAGGCCGTCATCCGCGATGCCTATGCCAAGCTGCAGGCCAACACTCCCGGCTTCAGCACGCGGCGCTCGCAGAGTCAGATGATCGGCGTGGTTTCGCGCGCGCTGTCGCAGAGCGGGGGCGTCGGCGTGGTTGAGGCTCCCACCGGCGTGGGCAAGAGCCTGGGCTATCTGACGGCCGGCGTCCCGATCGCGCTGGCCACGAAGAAGAAGCTGGTGATCAGCACCGGCACCGTGGCCCTGCAGTCCCAGCTGGTGGAACGCGACATTCCGAACTTCCTCAAGGCCACCGGCCTGGAAGCGACGGTCGCGCTGGCCAAAGGCCGCACCCGCTACCTGTGCACCCGCAACGCCGCCGAAGCCCACGGCGAGGGCGCGCAGGACGGCATGTTCGAAGACGAACAGCCGCTGTACGACCGCCCGCTGGCCCCGATTGAAATGGACCTGGCGCAGAAGCTGAGCAAGGACTTCGTGGAAGGCCGCTGGAACGGCGACCTCGACAATGCCCCGGAGAACATCAGTCCTTCGCTGCGTTCGCGCATCACCACGCCGGCCTCCGGCTGTGCCGGACGCAAGTGCGCCTATTCCTCGCAGTGCGCCGTGCTGCGCGCGCGCAACACGGTGCGCGACGCACAGATCGTGGTCACCAATCACGCGTTGCTGCTGTCGGCGCTCTCCATTGGCGAAAGCGACAACGGGCAACCGCTGATCGCCCCGCCGTCGGACATGCTGCTGGTGCTGGATGAAGGCCACCATATCGGCAACGTGGCCATCGACCAGGGCGCGGCCAGCCTGGCGCTGGACGAGATGGCCAAGCGCACCGGACGCCTGCAGGTGCTCATTGCCGCGGCCTACCGCGCGGTGGACAAGGACAAGCTGGGCAACCTGCTTCCCAACGAGGCCATCGAGGTTGCCGCGAAGGTCAGCAAGCAGCTGCGCGCGTTCCGCGATGTCATCGACCGCAGCTGGCAGCCGGACCCGACCGCACAGGAACCGATGTGGCGCGCGCCGAACGGCCGTCTGCCGGACATCTGGATGGCCGACATCGAAGCGCTGGCCGACGACACCCGCTCGCTGTTCAACTGGGCCCATGCCGCCACCGCCCAGGTCGCCAAGGGCAAGCCCGAGGACGCGGCGCGCGAGCGCCTGCAGCGCAACCTCGGCATGGCGCTGGAGATGGTGGAGCAGCAGCACAACCTCTGGACCACGTGGCGGCGCGAGGACAAGGACGGCCAGCCGCCGACCGCGCGCTGGGTCACCCTGTCGCGCGATGGCGATCTCATCCTGCACGGCTCGCCGGTCTCGGCCGCCAACGTGCTGCGCAAGCTGCTGTGGGACGAAGTGGATTCGGTGGTGATGACCTCGGCCACGCTGACCGGTGGCGGCGACTTCCAGGCGCTGGCCATCGACAATGGCATTCCGGCCGAAGCCGAGATGGTCGCGTTGGCCTCGCCGTTCGACCTGCCCAACCAGGCCGAGC
>JAEWLO010000366.1 GCA_023457475.1 Pseudomonadota bacterium
GCTCTGCCCCGCCAACGGCGGGGCAGATCCCCGCTCTACAGGATCCCTACCAAGACCCCCCTTCAGGTACCCGTCAGCCCCTTCGACCACGCCCAAGGTCCCCAGGACGCCGCCATCACCCTCGTGGAATACGGCGACTATCAATGCCCCTACTGCGGCGAAGCCTACCCGGTGATCAAGGAGCTGCAACGCATGCTGGGCACGCGCATGCGCTTCGTGTTCCGCAACTTCCCGATCACCGAAATGCACCCCAATGCCCTGGGTGCCGCGCGCTTCGCCGAAGCGGCGGCCATTGCCGGCCGGTTCTGGGAAGCGCATGACCTGCTGTACCAGCACCAGGACGCATTGGAACCGGACGACCTGCTGCGCTATGCCGCGCAGTTGAAGGTGGACCACACACTGCTGCAGGCCGCCGATGACGGCAACTTCGACCCCCGCATCCAGCGTGACTTCATGGGCGGGGTGCGCAGCGGGGTCAATGGCACGCCGTGTCTGTTCATCAACGGCCGGCGCTATGACGGGCCGCGTGATGTGGAGAGTCTGATCGACGCGTTGGGAGTGACCGCATGACCACCGCCTCCCGCCATGTCCGCTCGCTTTGGACCGCCGCACCGGTGCACGACGACGTGCTCGGCACCATCCGCCGCCTCACCGCCGATGAACTGCCGCTGCTGGATCGCTTGTCGATCAAGCGCCTGCTGCTTGCCCCTGGCAGCATCCGCGAACCGCACTGGCATGCCAATGCCAATGAGCTGGGCTACGTTCTGGCGGGCACGGTGCTGATCACGGTCGTCGACAATGCCGATGCCATCAGCACATTCAGTGTCGGTGCCGGGCAGATGTTCCACATCAACAGCGGTGCCCTCCATGCCATCGAGAACGTCGGCGACGATGACGCGGAACTGGTGATCGTGTTCAGCCATGAACGTCCGCAGGATTTCTCGCTGCATGCGGCGTTCGGTGCGATGTCCGATGCCGTGCTGGGCAACACCTACGACCTTTCGGCACGGGCCTTCACCACGCTGACACGCGACACCACCTCCCCCTACCTGGTGCAGCGCGTGGGCCCGGCCGCGGTGCCGGACGGAGCGGATCGCGCGGACATGCACCGTTTCGACATCGAGGCGCAGCCACCGCCGGTGGACTTCGCCTATGGGCAGGCACGGGTGTCCCGCACGCAGTTCTGGCCGGCATTGCGGAATCTGTCGATGTACTCGCTGCGCATTGCCGATGATGGCATGCGCGAGCCGCATTGGCATCCAGACACCGCCGAGCTCGGGTATGTGCATCGGGGCCGCGCGCGGATGAGCATTCTGGACCCGGACGGTTCGGTGGATACGTATCTGCTGCAGCCGGGGGATGTGTACTTCATCCCGCGCGCCTATCCGCATCAGATCGAAGCGCTGGGCGAGGACATCCACTTCCTGGTGTTCTTCGACCAGCCTACGCCGGGAGATGTGGGGTATCGGCTGGCGGCGTCGGCGTTCGCGCCCGGCGTGCTGGCGGCGACCTTCGGCGTAGCGGCCGAATCGCTGCCTGCATTCCCGCGTGTGGTGGAAGATCCGTTGATCGTCGCACGGACGAATGCGCTTGATCCGTGATGGCGCTGGACACGCCATGCGTGTCCATGGGAACCCTTACAGCGCGCCTCGCGCCCTTCGCCACTGCAACGGACTCACGCCCATCTCGGTGCGGAACATGTAATTGAACGCCGACGCCGAGGCATACCCCAGCTCATGCGCGATCACTGTCGGCGAGCGTCCCTGCGCCAGCCATTCAATCGCCCGCAGCAGCCGCAGCCGCGTGCGCCACGTGCGAAGGCTCATGCCGGTATCCCGCTCGAAATGCCGTGCAAGCGTACGCGGTGAGGCCCCCAGCACGCGCGCCCATTCCTCCACACTGCGCGCATCTGCCGGCTGGTCATGCAGCGCCTGGCACCAGCGCTGCAGCCGTGCATCCTGCGGCCACGGTAGGTGGCGTCGGTGGCGCGGCTGGCGCTGCAGCTGGGTGGTGATCAACGCACACAGGTGCAGGTAGTACGCGCTGTCGTCCTCCGGCGCGATGCGCCCGACCTCGACCACCAGTTCGCGCAGCAGCGGCGAGACATCCAGCACCGCACAGTGATCCGGCATGACCAGTTCAGGGCTGTCGGCCACATACAGATTGCGGAATGCCGCCGGGCTCAGCGCGCCGGTATGGTGCAGCATGCCGGTGGGCACCCACATCGCCTGCTGTGGGGTGATGACATGCCGCGCGTTGCGGGCAGTGACCTGCAGCACGCCCTCGGTGGCGAACACCAGCTGGTTCCAGGCATGCACATGGGGAGGAAAACGTTCGCCAGCTGCCAGCTGCTGGCTGCGCGCCACGACGGGCCATGGCAGCGCCTCCTGTGGCGGCACGGGCACCTCGCGCCAGACGCCGTCGGGCGTAAGGACGTGCCCTGCGCGCCCTGTGCGATCCAAACCGTGGCGATTCATCGACATGATGCGACATTCTATCGAAAGACTGCCGCCTGTCGGTGATCGAGGATGAGCCCATCCCGTTTCGGCCCCGCCCATGTCTTCTTCCCGCTCTTCCTCCCTCCGTCCCTGGCAGGTCATCAGCGCGGGCATCTGCGCGCTCGTGCTCAGCGTGGGCATCGCCCGTTTCGCCTACACCCCGCTTCTGCCGCTGATGCGGGTCGATGCCGGCCTGAGCGCGGCGATGGGCGGCTGGCTGGCGACCTTCAACTACCTGGGTTACCTGCTGGGCACCCTGCTGGTGGCGCGGGTCGGCGACATGCGCCTGAAGTTCCGCTTCTACCGGGTCGGGCTGCTGCTGGCCGTGGCCAGCACGGCGATCATGGCGTTCACCACCACCCCATGGCTGTGGAGCGGGCTGCGTTTCGTGGCCGGGCTCTCCAGTACGGCGGGCCTGCTGCTGGCCTCCGGACTGGTGCTGAACTGGTTGCTGGCGCACGGGCACCGCCCGCGGCTGGGCCTGCACTTCACCGGCCTGGGGCTGGGCATCGTGGTGGCCGGTGTGACCACGGGTCTGCTGACCGGGCATGTCGGGTCCAGCACCCAGTGGGGCGTGCTCGGCGCAGTGGGCCTGCTGTTCCTCCTGCCCGCCTGGCGCTGGATGCCCGCCCCCACGCTCTCCACCGCCACGCAGGCAGCCAGTGCCCCGCCCCCGCCCAGCCCCCGCTGGCGGTACCTGCTGATTGCCGCTTACTTCTGCGCCGGCATCGGCTTCGTGGTGAGCGCCACGTTCATCGTGGCCATCCTGGAACAGACCGCCGCATTCCGTGGCCACGGCAGCGCGGTGTGGGTCCTGGTGGGATTGGCCGCCGTGCCCTCCACGTTCGCGTGGGACCGCATCGCCGCCCGGATCGGGCTGATCCGCGCGCTCATGCTCGCCTTTGGCCTGCAGGCGCTCTCCTTCGTGCTGCCGATGCTGAGCGAAGGCCTGATGGCCGGGCTGGGCAGCGCGCTGCTCTATGGGCTGACGTTCGCCGGCATCGTCAGCCTCACGCTGACCGTGATCGGCCGCCATTACCCGCACAACCCGGCCAAGGCGATGGCCACCCTCACGCTCAGTTATGGCGTAGCGCAGATCCTCGCCCCGGCGGTGGTGGGCACCCTCGCCCGCAGCAGCGGTTCTTACCAGGCGTCGCTGCTGCTGGCGGCCATCGCGATGATCGTGGGCATCGTGCTGCTGGCTGCGATGCCGGATGATGCGCGCGACCGGTTGGCGCACTGAATGCGACGCGGACGGACGATCAAGCACTTACCTGCCGTGGATGACCACGCAGCCACGAATGTGAAATTTTTTTTGCGAAATGCTTGCCCAAAGTCCCAGACCTCCGTATAGTTCGCCTCCTCGCCAGCGGCAACGCAGCGATGAAGTGGCCGAGTAGCTCAGTTGGTAGAGCAGGGGATTGAAAATCCCCGTGTCGGCGGTTCGATTCCGTCCTCGGCCACCATAATTCGAAAGACCCGCAGAAATGCGGGTCTTTTTTTTTGCGAATCGAGGAATTTTTGTGCTTTCTGCTGGAGGGAGAGTGATCTTCTTCCCCGGCCTCGCGGATCTCCCAGCTCATCTGACGGCGTACAACGGGGGCATTCCTCGCTGGAACGAGCCATTCAAGATTGACCATTTGTCACTTGAGAAGGACTGGGAGAGCTGGCATTTCACTTCCGCAGCTTCGACAGGTCACTTGGGAAAGTTGTACTCCAATCGACTGTCCGAAGATGTTGTCCACTGGTTTTCAATGAGTGTCGGCACTCACACGCAACTCCGCCACGTCCATGCCTCAACTTTAGTGTCAGCGCCCACGCCACCAAGCGACATTGATCGGCGCGCTCGAATCTTCCTGCAGTCTCGTGAAGACGCATGCTTTGCGCTTGTATCCCTCAACGCCTCCCATCAATTGGTTGTGGAAATCACATCGAGCTTGATTCCCGGATGCCTTGATCAGCCAGTGGTCTACTCTGGAGGCTACCGCTGAGACACACTCAGAAGCGGTGCTTGATGCCAGCATCCTTCAGGATGCGATTGGCAGTATGCCTGGACCGACACTCGTGGTTGATGGATGCAATCGATTTCCCATTCGTCCAAATGTCGTGCGATCCCTTACCCGCTCTGAGAAACCACCATCCGTGCTGTTTCAGGAGCTCCTTAACCTGCTTCTCATAGCCATTCATGCATGGGCTATCCGTCCCCGATAACGGATATCGGTCGTCACGTCGCGCGCGCAACTGTGGGCCGCCTGCAGCATATCGGGAATCAACAGCCCCGCTTCCTTGGCGATGTCCTCCAAGGAACTCGCCTCCACTACCAACCCGGGCAGATCGACACTGCTACCGATGAACACATCGGCCTCCTCATCGCGGATCACGTCCAAGCGGATGCAGGTTGGAACGCCACAACGCGCAAAGAATCGAGAGAACGGCCAGCTCAGGGGATAGTGCAGATTCATGGCGCCCTCCAGTTGCCCTGCTCCCAGGGCGGATAGATACTGCTTTACAGCGAAATGTAAGGAGCGCGGGGCCTGACCACAACTGCGAAAAGCGTCAATGGCAGGCGCGGTTTACACTCGACGGTGTGGCAGCGGGGCAGAGCCCCGCTCTACGAATTCTTTACAAACACGCGCCGCCCGCCCCCTAAGCTTCGGTCCTCCTGCCGGGAGAGACACCCCACATGCGCCTTCGCCCTGCCCTGCTCGCCGCCGCGCTGCTGCTGACCAGTCTGACCAGTCTGACCTCCCAGGCCGCCGAGCCCGTGCGCTCGGTGCCGGCACTGGATCTCGGTCGTTACCTGGGCCAGTGGCATGAAATCGCCCATCTGCCGGTGTCGTTCCAGAAGAAGTGCCTCGGCGATATCACCGCGACGTACGCGCAGCGCGGGGATGGACGGATCAGCGTGCTCAATGCGTGTCGTACGGCGGAAGGCACGATCGCCGCCGAAGGGGTGGCCAAGCCGGTGGAGGGCGAGCCCGGTCAGCTGAAGGTGCGCTTCGCGCCGGACTGGCTGGCGTGGGTGCCGTTCGTGTGGGCCGACTACTGGGTGATCGCACTGGATCCGGACTACCAGTGGGTGGTGGTGGGGGATCCGGGACACAAGTATCTGTGGATGCTGTCGCGCTCGCCGCGGATGGACGCGGGGCTGTTCGCGCAGTTGAAGCGGAAGGCCGAGGCGATGGGGTATGACCTGGGGCCGTTGAAGGTGATGGCACCGGTGGAGTGAACGCGCGAGCGTTCATGAGGTGCGTTCAGGGTTCCCGGTGTCACGCGCCCGGGTGAGAATGCGGGGTGCGCCAGCACAAGCACCATACGCCGTAGTATGCTCATAGCCC
>JAEWLO010000367.1 GCA_023457475.1 Pseudomonadota bacterium
GTCGAGAGCCGGCCAACGGCCGGCGTTACCGGTCCTGTTGACACTTCGTCAACCGAAGCACGCTCCCGCTTGACGACCTGCCGGTTCACCGCAACTCGCCCGCCACCCAGACTTTCCCCGTTGCCACGGCATGCCGCCGCTGGCGTTTCACTCCACGGGGAACCTCATGATCAGCATTCCAGTTTCTGCTTCGTCCCACGCCCGCCTGTCGAACGCCTCGCGCTGGTTGTGCACGATCGGCTACGTCATCGTCGCCATCTTCTTTGCCTGGTCCGCCATCAGCGGCCACCGTGAAGCCGAGGCCATCCTCAAGAATGCCGCCACCGTGCAGGCCCCGGTCAAGCTGGAGAACATCGAAGAGCGCCGCCGCAAGGGACGCGTGTCGCTCAAGTACCACTTCAGCTACACCTTCAATGTGGACGGCAAGGACTACCGCGGTGAGTTCAGTACCGCCGAAGACAGCGCCACCCCGTACTTCGGGGAAGATGCGGAGGTCACCGTCGCCTATGCGCGCAACGACCCCAGCCACTTCGAACGCCTGGAACGGCTGCAGAACCAGCAGGGCCTCGGCGGCGTGCTGGGCCGGATCGCTGTCGCGCTGGGCATGCTGGCGGTGCTGGCGTTCATCGTCCACCTGCTGCTGACCCGCAAGCTGTTCGTGCGCCAGGAGCCGGCCCTGCCGGCGGCCTGAGGCAGGGCGACGATGCCGACCGCCGTCATGGTTGACAGCCGATCCGACCACGGTAGGGTGTGCGACACCTATCCCTTCTGGTCTGTTTCCATGCCTGTTCCGGAGTTTGCGGACCTGCTGTCCCGCCATATGCGGCGGATCCGCGCGAGTGCCGGGGGCGTGGCCACGGAGATCGGCATCAGCCGCGAGGCGGTCAACAACTGGCGGGCCGGCACGTCACGGCCCAGCCGTCGGCACCGGGATCGCGTGCTGGCCTGCGCCAACTACCTGCGCCTGACCGAGAGCGAAAGCAACGCGCTGCTGCAGTCGGCGGGATTCGAGCCGGAGTATCCCGCCGAGGGCACCAGCGATGGCGAAGGTGCACCCGAGCCCGTGGCCGCATCCGTGCCGGCTCCGGTGGCGGCGCTGTTCGACCGCCTGCAGCAGTTGCGTCCGTACCCGGTGGCGCTGCTGCTGACCCAGGCCCACTGGGGCCAGCCACCGGAACGCGCCGCCATGCTGGCCGAGGCGGCGCGCCGTTACGGCGGCGACCGCGTGCTGCATCTGCAACCGCCATTCCGGGCGGGCGTGGGCGACCAGGACTACTTTGCGCTGCTGGCCGCGCAATGCGGGCTGGAGGGTGTGGAGAGCGATGCCGCCTTCGAAGTGGCATTGGCGCGCCGCCTGCAGCAGCCCGGCCCGCTGTTCTGCCTGGTGAGCCGCTTCGAGCAGGGGGCGGCCGGTCCGCGCGATGTGCTGGCGGGCATCCTGCGCAGCCTGAGCGAGATGCACAGCGGCAAGCTGCATCTGCTGATCTGTGGCGGCGCGGCGCTGGCGGATCTCAAATACCAGGGCGGTGATCTTTCGCTGCTCAACATCGCGGCCACCGAAGTGTGGCCCGAGCTCGGCGTGGACGACCTGCGGCGTACCGCGGGCGATGTGCCGGAGCCCAGGCTCCGGCGTGCACTGGATCTGTCCGGCGGTCACCCACTGCTGGCACAGGCCGCCTTGAACCTGCTTGTGACGCAGGACGAGGGCGACGATGCCGCGCTCGCAGAAGCGCTGTCCGGCCATCCACGTCTGTGGGAGGCACTGCTGCCGGTGCTGCGTGACCCCGGTGTACGCCCGATCGTGGCAGGGTGGCTGGGGCGCGACCGCATCGCGCCGGCGCGGCCTTACCTGATGGATCCGCTGCTGCGACATCTGTACTGGGACAACCTCCTGGTGGCCCGCGTGCATCCAGACGGTGCCTGGCTGGAGTGGCGGTGTGCGGCCATCCGCGGGGCGGTGCAGCAGGTGCTGGAGGCGTTGGAGACATCGATTGCCGACAGTGAGGTGGACGCGCATGGCGCGTCCCTGCGCGGTATCGATTCATGAGCGCGATGTCCGATTGGAGCGCCGGGCGCTGGGTGCGGCTGGCGCTGATCGTGGTGGCCACCTGGTTCTTCGGCACGCTGATCCTGGCCCCGTGGATGAACCCGTGGGCGGGCTGGAAGATCAAGCACGACGGCGAAAGCATGATGCTGATGCAGTCCGCGCGCATCGATACGATGTTCCTGCGCGAAGAGGCGTTGAGCCGCTGGCTGATCGATGGCGAATGGCCACAGCAGGTGAGCGTGCCCGGTGTGCATGATCCCGCCGAAGCCACGTTGAGCGCGGAACTGCCGGCCCCGTTCGTGCTGCGCCTGCGTTTCACCGATCGTTTTCCGGAGAACAGTGGCCTGCGCGGCACCGTGACCGAACACACGCTGGACCCGAAGACACAGCGCTGGACCTGCCAGCCGGGTGAACCGGAACCGCCGTCGCGTTGGCAGGCGATCGATTGCCGCAGCAACAAACCCTGGAGCATGCTGCAGTGGCTGACCCTGGTGCTGGTGCTCAGTGGCCTGCTGCTGGGCGCGGGTGCGTTGGTGTGGTGGAAGCTGCGTCCGGCCGTCGCCGACATCCTGCGCGATCCGCGGCTGCTTCCGGAACAGCCGCTGCAGCGCCTGCCCGCGCTGGACCGTCAGCTGGGGTGGCTGCGGCTGCGCCAGCGCACGCTCACCCAGGCCGGCGTGGCCGGTACCCGCTGGCGCGACGCACTGCGCCATGTGCAGGCTGCACCGACCACCCGCGCGGTGCAGCTGGCCGCGCGGATCGGGGCCCTGGATGCGGCCGCACGCGATTGGTCGCTCACCGGCCTGGTGCGCGAGTGGACCCTGCCGCCCACGCTGCCCATCGCCTTGGAACGTCTTTGGCTGTATCTGCCCGATCCCGCCCTGACCGGCGAGGCCATCGTGCAGCAGTTGCGTGGCATGCCCAACGGCCAGGACGTGGTGCTGGTGGTGAGCCCGTCGCTGGCGGTCGAACCGGCGCTGATGCAGTACGCCGATGACCCCGCCAATCTCTGTGCGTGCCTGGACCAGGGCACCCAGACCCGCTGGCTGCTGCAGCCTGGCGCGCAGGAGACGCTGGTGGCGCTGCTGGCGCGCCAGCTCAAGGTCACGCGTATCTCGCCTTACCAGACCCACGGCGGCATCACCCGGCCGACCGCCTTCTTCGGGCGCGAGTCGCTGCTGGCGCGGGTGCTCAGCCGCGAGCCGGGCAACTACCTGCTGGTGGGTGGACGGCAGCTGGGCAAGACCAGCCTGATGAAGGCCATCGAACGTCGCTTCGAAGGTCACCCGCGCGTGCACTGCCAGTATGTGTCGCTGCGCGACCACCGGCTTACGGTGCGCCTGGCGGCAGAGCTGGGCCTGCCCGAGGACACCGGGATCGATGTCCTGGTGGACGCGCTTTCCACGCGCGCGCAGGGCCGCAGCGTGCTGCTGCTCATCGATGAAACCGACCTGTTCCTGCGTGCCGAGGCAACGCAGGGCTATCAACAGCTGGCGGCACTGCGGGCACTGAGCGAAGAAGGGCGGTGCCATTTCATGCTGGCCGGCTTCTGGGACCTGTATGAGGCGGTATCTCTGGATTTCGCCTCACCGCTGCGCAATTTCGGTGAGGTCATCCACGTTGCCGGGCTGGAAGACGCCGCCTGTCTGGCGCTGGCGACCGAGCCCATGGCGCGGCTGGGTGTGCATTTCGCCAGCCCGGACCTGCCGCAGCGGCTGGTCGCCGCCTGCGGGCACCGCGCGAATCTGGTCGCCATGGTCTGCCAGCATCTGCTGGGCCAGCTGACGCGCGGACAGCGGGTCATCGAGGCCACGCACCTGCATGTCGCGCTGGCTGCCGACCCGGTGATGGATGCGCTGTCCGGGTGGGCACGCCTGAGCCCGGACCCGCAGGCCTGCCGCGTCGACCGCATCGTGGTGTACCAGATTGCGCTGGGGCAGCTGCGTGGCGGCGGTGCGCAGGGTGTCACCCTGGTCGACCTGCTGGCCGCGTTCGATACCGCGGGCGCACCGGTGGAGGCCGAACAGCTGCGCCGCGCCCTGGCACGTCTGCAGCTGGCCTATGTCATCCGGCGCGAGCACGATGGGTTGCCGTATGTGTTCGCGGTGCCGCTGTTCGCAACGCAGTTCCAGCGCGAGGAAGTGCAGGCGCTGCTGCAGCGCGAGCTGCAGTCGGCGAGCGCGGCACCTACGGGCAGCTACGTAAGTAGCTAAGTAAATAGTGCAATTGCGTCTCTTCGTGACGCGTTTCCCGGTGTGCAGCGAGTTCAATCTGAGATAGTGCAATTCGGATCGTCTCACCCGGTATCTCGATGCTGCACCCTCAACAGTTGTCCGCTTCCCAGATTGGTGCTGTGCTGGTCCAGGCTTACGGCGTGCGCGTGAGCCATCTGGTGCAGCGGCCGGCGGGGGCGGATGCCGGAGCGACGGTGTACCAGGTGGTGGACGAAGACGGCTGTCGATGGTGGCTGAAGTGCCGGCGCTATGCGGTGGGCGATGCAGTGTGGAACGTGCTGCAGTACCTGCGCACGCGCCTTCAGCTGGAAGAGGTGGCGGCACCCGTGGCGACACGGGACGGCGCGCCGGCCGTGCTGGCGGAGGGCCTGCAATGGACCTTGTTCGCCTACGTGGAGGGACAGTCCGGCTTTGAAGCCGCGCTTTCACAAGCGCAATGGCGGCGGCTCGGGCAGGTGCTGCGCTGCGTGCATGAGGCCGTGCTGCCGTCTGCGGTGGTGGCACCGCTGTCCCAGCCACGACTGGAGGACGACGGTGCGGTGGAACGGGTTGGAGCGTGGCTGCAACAAGGCGATGCACAGTGGCCCGTGCCGGACGCGCTTGCCGAGCGCTACCGCCAACTGTGGCGGCTGTATCGCCCGCTGATCGCCGACGTGTGGACGCGGTGTATGCAGCTGCGTGGACAACTGGCCGGGCAGGGCGCTCCCACCGTGCTCTGCCACGGCGACCTGCACGCCGGCAACGTGCTGCTGCGGGTCGACGGCGGCGTGTGCCTGATCGACTGGGACGGGATGCTGCGCGCGCCCCGCGAGCGCGACC
>JAEWLO010000368.1 GCA_023457475.1 Pseudomonadota bacterium
ACCCGGGTGCTGGACTACGCCGGCCGGTTCAGCGGCGACGGTTTCCTTCGTCTCGGTCGTTTCTCGATGACCCTGAGCGGCGACAACAGTGCCTTCACCGGCACCACGGTGATCAACGCCGGTCAGCTCAACGTCACCGGCACCCTCGGCGGCGACGTCCAGGTCACCCGCGGTGGCTGGCTGACCGGCAGCGGCACGCTCGGCAATGTGTTCGTCAGCGGGGGCAGCACGCTGTCGCCGGGCAACAACCTCGGTGCGGCAATCAGCCGCCTGGACATCAACGGCGTGCTGAACTTCGACAGCAGCTCGACGTTGCAGGTGGACGTGGCCGCCGACGGAGCGAGCGATTTCGTCTCGGTCGGAGGCACTGCCCTGCTCGGCCAGGCCAACACCGTGGCGGTGGCGACCGAAGGTGACTGGAAGCCATCCACCCGTTACCACCTGCTGTCCGCGGCAGGTGGCATCACCGGCACCTTTGCCGGCGCGAGCAGCAATCTGGCCTTCCTGACCCCGACGCTGGAATACGACCCCAACAACGTCTACCTGGTCATGGCCCGCAACGACGTGTCCATGCCGGACGTACAGCTGACCTTCCCGGACGTGGTGGTCAACACCAACCAGCAGCAGGTCGCTGCCGCGGTGGAACAGCTGGGCGAAGGCAACGCCGTGTATGACGCCGTGGTGCGTCTGGAGGTACCTCAGGTGGTGCCGGCGTTCGACAGCCTGAGCGGCGAAGTGCATGCCGCGTACCGCGGCACGCTGCTGCAGAACCGGTTCCTGCGCGACGGCATCGACCGTCATCTGGACGGCCGTGCGATCAATGCCGAGGTGGCACCCGGCGTGAACGTGTGGCTGGCCGGCAGCGGCAGCCAGCTGCGCACCGACGGCACGGTGGAGAACACCGCCACCCGCGTCAGCCAGGACGGCCTGATGGCCGGTGCCGGCTGGCAGGTCGGTGAAGCACTGGAGCTGGGCGTGGCCGCCGGTTCCCAGCGTCTGGAGACGCGCCTGCAGGGCCGCTCCGCGCTGGCCAAGACCGACTCCACCGAGTACGGCGTGTATGCGCGGTACCGCTGGAACAACCTGGGCCTGCGCGGCGGCGTGACCCGCGCCGACTACCGCACGGACACCACCCGCGCGGCACAGGTGGGCACGACGTTCGCCGAGGATCTGAGCGCACGTGAAGACGCCACCGGCACCACCGCGTTCATCCGCGCAGGTTGGACCTTCGGTGGTCCGCGCGTGCAGCTGACCCCGGAGATCGAACTGGCCCAGGTGCGGCTGGAAAGCGATGGCAGCCAGGAACGTGGCGGCCACAGCGCCCTGCGCCTCGGTGCGGCTGACAGCGATTACCGCACGGGCCTGGCGGCGCTGAAGGCTGACTGGGACATCAGCGGTGGCCAGCGCGACCGCGCGGTGCTGACCGCGCGCGTGGGCTGGCAGTACGCCGATGGCGACCGCCTGCCGGTGACCGATGCCCGTTTCGTGGAAGGCGCGCAGGACTTCACCATCGCCGGCACCCCGCTGGCCCGCCGCACGGGGCTGGCGCAGCTGGGTGTGGCGCTCAGCCCGAGCGCCAACAGCCGCGTATCGCTGCAGGTGCAGGGGCGCAAGGGTGGCGAGCAGCGTGAGTTCGGGGCGCAGTTGGATTGGTCGGTGGCGTTCTGAAGGTGACCTCGGCCCTGGGTTGATGCCCGGGCCTGGACCGCCTGGGCCGGCCAACGGCCGGCGCTGCCGGGTTCTAACGATGCACACAGAAACGGCACCCCGAGGGGTGCCGTTTCTGTTTCCGGTTCATGGAACGGGCACCCGAATCGGGGGCAACGATCCTTACCGGTTGTTGATCACGTAGTCCGCGATGATCCCGGTGGCGATGGCGACCAGCAGCAGGTTGCCACGGTCGTCCCGGATCCAGTGGTGGTCGCGCGGCGGGCGGCGCACCGAGTAGCGGCCGTAGTCATTCACCACGTACACCGGACCACGGTAGTACTCGTGGTAGCGATGACCGCGCTGCCAGCCGTAGCCGCGGCCCGGGGCCGGGCGGTACACCACGCGCGGCGGCGGGGCCGGACGGTAATAGCCATGATGGTCGTGGTACCGGCGGTCGTGACGGGCCTCACGGCGATCATCCCGCCAATCGCGACGATCATCGCGCCGGTCGTGGTGACGGTCATGATGACGGTCGTGCCCGCGACCGCGATGGTCGTCGGCGAACGCCGGGGCGACGGTTCCCACGGCCAGCAGCGCGGCGATGGTACCGACCACAATTCGATTCATACGCATGGGACTTCTCGCTGGGTGGGTGACGTTTTCCATCATGCGGATGCCGTCTGAACGGTTTCCGGCTGGAAACGGTTTCCGTTTTCATTCCTTTGACCGCCCATTCAGGTAGCGGCAAGCCCCACGGGACGGGCGGTCCGGCGGCCGTCATCGCTTCCGGGCTATAATTGACCTCATACTTTTTCCTCTGTGTCCGTTCCTGTCGGGACGGGCGCAGGATTGCGCCTTCGGAGAGCTCATGTCCTCGCAATACATCTACACCATGAACCGCGTCAGCAAGGTGGTCCCGCCGAAGCGGCAGATCATCAAGGACATCTCGCTGTCGTTCTTCCCGGGGGCCAAGATCGGCCTGCTGGGCCTGAACGGTGCCGGCAAGTCCACGGTGCTGAAGATCATGGCCGGCGTGGACACCGATTTCGAGGGCGAAGCCCGTCCGCAGGCCGGCATCAAGGTCGGCTACCTGGCCCAGGAGCCGGAACTGGATCCGAACAAGACCGTGCGTGAAGCCGTCGAGGAAGGCGTGGGCGAAGTGCTGCAGGCCCAGGCCGCGCTGGATGCGGTGTACCTGGCCTATGCCGAGGAAGGGGCCGACTTCGACAAGCTGGCCAAGGAACAGGAGCGCCTGGAGGCGATCCTGGCCGCCGGCGATGCCCATACCCTGGAGAACCAGCTGGACGTGGCCGCCGACGCGCTGCGCCTGCCGCCGTGGGACGCCGTGGTCGGCAAGCTGTCCGGTGGTGAAAAGCGCCGCGTGGCGCTGTGCCGCCTGCTGCTGCAGAAGCCGGACATGCTGCTGCTCGACGAACCGACCAACCACCTCGACGCCGAGTCGGTGGAATGGCTGGAGCAGTTCCTGGCGCGCTACACCGGCACCGTGGTGGCGGTCACCCATGATCGCTACTTCCTGGACAACGCCGCCGAGTGGATCCTGGAACTGGATCGCGGTCGCGGCATTCCGTGGAAGGGCAACTACACCGAATGGCTGGTGCAGAAGGATGAACGCCTGAAGCAGGAAGAAAACCAGGAAAAGGCCCGCCAGAAGGCGATCCAGAAGGAACTGGAGTGGTCGCGCCAGAATGCGAAGGGCGGCCGCACCAAGGGCAAGGCCCGTCTGGCCCGCCTGGAAGAACTGCAGTCGGTGGACTACCAGAAGCGCAA
>JAEWLO010000369.1 GCA_023457475.1 Pseudomonadota bacterium
CGGCTGGCCGTCCCATTCCGGCGCCTTCTCGGCCAGCACGTCATTGAGCGCGATCGGCTCGCCGAAGTTCACCACCACCTGGCCGTAGTTCTGCTTGAGCACCTTGGGGATGCCCCACAGCAGCGACCAGATCGACTCCTTTTCCTTCGGCCGGCCGGACAGTTCGTCCAGGTAGCTGCCGCCCTCCATCAGCTTCTCGTAGCCGATGTAGATGGGCTGGAACAGGACCGGCTTGCGCGGCTGGCGCAGGAATGCACGCAGCGTCATCGAGATCATGCCGCCCTTGGGCTGCAGCAGGCGCCCGGTACGCGAGCGGCCGCCTTCGACGAAGTACTCCAGCGAATAGCCACCGGCCACCAGCTGCGCGACGTACTCACTGAGCACTGCAGAATACAGCGCATTGCCACGGATCGAACGGCGGATGAAGAACGCACCGCCCTTGCGCAGCAGGGTGCCGACCACCGGCAGGTTCAGGTTGATGCCGGCCACGATGTGCGGCGGCACGATGCCACGGTCGTACAGCAGGTAGGACAGCAGCAGGTAGTCCATGTGGCTGCGGTGGCTGGGCACGTAGACCACCTCATGGCCCGGTGCGGCCGCCTTGAACTTGTCGAGGTGGTGGACCAGCACGCCGGCGTAGATACGGTTCCACACGTGGCTGAGCATGAAGCTGGCCGAACGCACCACCGGGCTGGAGTAGTCCGCGGCGATTTCCCAGGCGTAGGCATGTGCCTTCTTCCAGGCGTCGGCCGGCTTGGAGTTGTCCCGCTTGGCCTGCGAGGCGATCGCCTCGCGCACGGTGTCCGCGTCCAGCACCTTGTCGACCAGCAGGCGGCGGGTGGACAGGTCAGGCCCGATCACCGACTCGCGGATGCGGCGGAAGTGGGTGCGCAGCACGCGCTGCAGCTTGCGCACCGTGCGCTCGGGGTCCAGCCCCTCGTCCACGGTCCCGCGCAGCGAGATCGGCGGCGCGAAGCGCACGATGGTGCTGCGGCCATTGAGCAGGACGGCCAGCAGGCGGCGGAAGCGGCCGACCAGCGCCCAGTTTTCCGAGAACAGCACGGCGAACCAGCCGCTCTGCTTGTCCGGGGCACGGCCGACGAAGATGGACACCGGCACCAGGTGCACATCCAGCTCGTCACGGGTGCGGTGGGCCTGCAGGACCTTGGCCAGCGAGTCGGAGTGGGTCTTGGCCCCGCGCTGTTCGGGAATGAGCGAGTTGCTGCTGCTGCGTCGGGACAGCGCCACATAGGCCCGCTTGCGACCGGTGGGATCGCCCGGGATCGGCACCAGCGGGGAAGGCAGGCCGGCTTCACGGCAGGCCTTGTCCAGGATCAGCGCGTTGGACAGACCATAGTCCTCCAGCACGTAGATCACCGGGCGGCCGTCGTTGTACTGGCCGGGCTGTTCAGGTTCGATCTTCAGCGACAGCCACGGCTCGACCAAGCGGCCGAGCAGGCGCGCCCACCAGGGGCGGCGGCCCTGCGGCGCACGGGTGCCGGGCACGATGGCGGCCGGTTCAGCGATGCGCGGCTCGGGCGCAGTGGATTCGGCAGGCGCGGTGTCGGGCGACGCAGCGGTGTCCGGCGTCTTGGGCGGCTCTTCGCCGGGGAAAGGCAGGGGATTCTGGTTCGGCATCGGCTTCATTATGGCTTAGCCGGCACGGAAGCATCGTCCTCGGCGTCTGCAGCGGCCGCCGCTTCGGCCGCCCGCGCCGCATCCTGTTCAGCTTTGGCGGCCTCGGCCGCCTTCAACAGCGCGTCGGTGTCCTTGAGCACGCGGGTCAGGTACCAATGGCCCTGACGGCGGGTCATGTGCACCTGGGCATCGATCTGCTCGGTGATCAGTGGGTACTGGATGTGGACCACGGCGGTGTCGCCGTCCTGACTGACCAGCTCGCCGCGCAGCTCGCGCAGGGAGGTGTCCAGCGGCAACCCGTAGCTGGCCAGCGCGGTCTTGACCGCCTTCAGGAAGGGTCCCAGCTGCTGCAGGCTTCCGGTCATGCCCGCCGCCTGCAGCTGCGCATCGGTGGACAGGCCGGTGGTCCGGGCGGTGGCGGTGAGCAGGGTGATGGTGGTGGTGGCGCGGGCTTTGTCGGTCAGCGGGGCGGCGGCGGCCCAGCGGCTGAGCCCCTCCACCAGCTGCACGTAGTGGGCGCGCTCGGCCTCGCTGTAATCGCTTTGGTTGCGCAGGTACTGCACGCCGAACAGGCCCATCGAACGTGCAGCCTGGCGCACGTTGCCGGCCTGGCCGGCGATCTGCGCGTTGAACGAACGCTGCAGACGCTGCGGCGCATCGGGCTGGGACAGATTGGCCAGCAGCGGCAGGAGCTGCCCGTCCAGCGGCAGTTCGGTCAGCGGCCAGCGACTATGCCCCGACGCCCAGGCCGCTTCGAGCCGCGCGTACTGATCCGGTGGCACCGAGGCTCTGGCGTAGGCCACCAGATCGTCGTCGGCGACGTGCAGGGCCAGCTGCTGCAAGGCCGCCACCGGCTCCGAGGCCGGCGCGGCCGGGTCGATGGCATCCCCTTTGCAGCCCGACAGCAGCACGACGCCACACAAGGACAGCGACAACACCCAGTGGCGACAGCGCCCCGGCATCAACGGCATGGACATGAATTCGGACTTCCCCTGACCGGTCCGCATCTTGCGGCCTGAAGCCGGGGGGGCGCCCCCCCGGCCGCCCCCCCGGGGGGGGGAGGGGCCGGGGCCGGGGGGGG
>JAEWLO010000370.1 GCA_023457475.1 Pseudomonadota bacterium
TCCCTGGGCCATGAGCCGGAGCAGGAAGAAAGCGACGACGGCCTGCCGGCATTCGAACGCGTCGAACACACCCGCGGCCGGTTGCATGCCGGTCACACCGCGATCAAGCGGCTGGTGAACGTTGACCAGAAGCCGATCGGTCGCACGCCTCGTTCCAACCTGGCCACGTACACCGGACTGTTCGACGCGGTACGCAAGCTGTTTGCCGGCACGCGCATGGCCAAGGCCCGCCGCTACAGTGCCGGGCGTTTCTCGTTCAACGTGGCGCAGGGCCGTTGCCCGACCTGCGAAGGCGAGGGCTTCGTGCACGTGGAACTGCTGTTCATGCCCAGCGTGTACGCACCGTGTCCCACCTGCCACGGTCAGCGCTACAACGAGAAGACGCTGGAAGTGCAGTGGAACGGGCGCAACATCGCGGAGGTGCTGGCGATGACCGTGGAGGAGGCACTGGCCTTCTTCAAGGAAGAAGCCGCCATCCAGCGTCCGTTGCATCTGCTGCGGGACATCGGGCTCGGTTACCTGCGCCTGGGTCAGCCCGCCACCGAACTCTCGGGCGGTGAAGCGCAGCGCATCAAACTGGCGGCGGAGCTTCAGCGCAGCCAGCACGGCAACACGCTGTATGTGCTGGACGAACCCACCACCGGGTTGCATCCGCTGGATGTGGACCGGTTGATGGTGCAGCTGCATGGGCTGGTGGACGCCGGCAACACCGTGGTCGTGGTGGAGCACGATCTGCGCGTGGTGGCGGGCGCGGACTGGGTGATCGACGTTGGCCCCGGCGCGGGCGAGGAGGGTGGGCTGATCGTCGCGCAGGGCACGCCGGCGCAGGTAAGCCGCAGCGCCGCCGGCGCAACCGCGGCCTACCTTCGGCGCGTGTTCGCGTGAGCCGCGCCGCTCAGTAGACGTCGCGGCGGTAGCGGCCTTCGCCCAGCAGTGCGTCCACGGCGTCTTCGCCCAGGATCTGCCGCAAGGCCAGGTCGACGCCCTCGGCCATGCCGTGCAGCGAGCCGCAGACGTACACGCTGCCGCCCATCGTCACCCAGTCCCGCACGGCCTGCGGCGCGGCCAGCAGGCGGTGCTGCACGTAGCCGCCGCCGTCGGTGTCGCGCGAGAATGCCAGGTCCACGCGTCGCAGGTGGCCTTCGCGTTGCCAGGCCTCGATCTCGTCGCGGTACAGATGGTCGTGCGCGGCGGTGCGTTCACCGAACACCAGCCAGTGGCCAGGGTCGCCCTGTGCGGCGGCTTCGCGCAGCAGGCTGCGCAGCCCGGCGATGCCGGTCCCATTGCCGATCAGCAGCATCGGCGCGTGTTCGGGGAAGCGATGGAATCCGGTATTGCGACGTATCCGTGCCTGCACCGGCGTGCCTTCCGCGGCATGCAGGCACAGCCAGCCTGAGCCCAGTCCGGGCCGCCCGTCCGGCAGATGGGTGAGACGGATCACCAGTTGCAGGTGGTCGTCCTGTGCAGCCGAAGCAATGGAATACTCGCGATGCGGGGCTTCCAGCGCACTGCCCGCAGGGGCATCGGCGTGGCCGGGCAGCACCTGCAGGATGTCGCCCGCCTGCCAGGTGGCATGCGCGGGGATGGCCAGGCTGACTTCCCAGATGGCACCGGCGGCGCTGCCGGGATTGAGCAGGCGGCGCGCGTGCAGCGTCCAGGCCTGCATCGGGCTCTGCACCGGCAGCGGGGCGGCGTCCTCGATGCCGCTGATTGCGCCGAGCTGCTGTTGCCAGCGTGCCAAGGCCGCAGCGTCGTCACGGTCCACCTCCACCGTCGGGAACAGGCGCTGCGCGCCCTGCTCGACCAGCCAGCCGTCCATCGCACGCGAGAATCCGCAGAAGCGCGCATATTCGCCATCGCCCAGGCCGAGGAGGACGTAGTTCAACCCCTCAAGCGACAGCGACCGGGTCATCATGCGGCGCTCGAACACGCGCGCGGCATCCGGTGCTTCGCCATCGCCGAACGTGCTGATCACGAACAGGGCGTTGTCGGCGCGCTGCAGGCAGGTCGCGTCCAGTTGCCCCAGCGGGCGCACCTGCACCGCGAGGCCGGCGGCCTGCAGCTGGGCGGCTGCCCGCCACGCCAGCTGCTCGGCAAAGCCGCTCTGGCTGGCGAAGGCCACCAGCCACGGGGTCTGCCCTGCGGCCGGCATGCCGACCGGCAGGCGCGAAGCGCGCACCTCGCGCTTCCTGCGCCGGCGGTCCAGGTACAGCATCCAGCCGGTGATGAAGAACACCAGCATGCAGAGGCTGGAGACCATCACGATCACCCGCCCGGTCAGGCCGAAGAAGCTGCCCGAGTGCAGGGCGAACATGCTCGCCACCACCTTGCCGCCGGCGTCCTTGGCCGCATACGGTTCGTAGGCCAGACGAACGCCGCTGGCGGGATCGATCTGCACGATGTCCTGCGCGCGGTCATGCGCGGCCGAACCGCCCCGCACGCGCGCGGTCAGCGGCGCGCCGGGTTTGGCCGGGAAGCGCAGGTCGAGGGTGCCGCGGCGTACGCCGTCCAGTGCATACAGCGTGGCCTGGACCTTCTCCACGTCCAGCGCACCCGGACCGGCCTTGGGTACCTGCTCGCTGGAGGCCCCTACCAGCAGATGTGTGACACTGCTGCGGTACCAGCCGAACGACCACCACAACCCGGTCAGCGCGATCATCAGGTACACCAGCAACACCCAGGTGCCCACCACCGAGTGCAGGCTCCACAGGAAGCTGCGCCCGCTGCGCGACCATTCCACCGCCAGCCAGGTGCGCCAGTGCCACCAGCGCCGTGGCCAGCGCAGGTACAGCCCCGAAAGGCAGAAGAACACCAGCACGATGGCACACGTGCCGGTCACCAGCCGGCCGCGGTCACCCGCGACCAGCCGGCGGTGCAGGTCCTCGACGAAGGCGAAGAAGCCCGTGCCGCGCAACGTGGTGAGCTGCTCGCCGGTGTACGGATCGAAGTAGCGCCAGTGTTTCTGGCCGCCTTCGAAACGCGCCATCGAGAGGCGCTGACCGGTTGCATCGAGCTGCAGCCGCTGCAGCGGACGGGTCTGGCCTTCCTCCAGCATCGGCAGCAGCGTACTCAGGGGCAGCGGCTGCGCCCCGTTCTCATGCTGCTGCGCCACCTGTGCGAAGCCGGGATTGACCGCGCGCAGGATCTCGTCCTCGAACGACATCGTGGCACCGGTCAGGCCCATCAGGGCCAACACGGTGCCGGCGGTGATGCCCAGCAGCCAGTGCAGCTGGAACAGAAGCGACTTCAACATGCGGCGGGCTCCCGGCGGCGGCTACGGAGAGGGGGTCAGAAATCGAGCTGGTAGCCCACGGTGACCGTGCGCCCGCGCCCGGCGAAGTAGCGGTCCGGCTCGATCAGCGCGCTCTGCGAGTAGTAGGTGATGTACTGGCGGTCGAACAGGTTGGCCACGCCGACCTGCACGCTGCCCCGGGCAAACTTGTATTCGGCAGCCAGGTTGAACAGCGCATAGCCCTGGAACTGCTTGGCGGCTTCGTCGAAGGTGCGGTTGAATGCGTACTGGCCCTGCACGAAGGTGGAGAAGGCCGGCGTCCACTGCGCGCTCCAGGTGGCGATGGCGCGGTTGGGCGCGATGTTCAGGCCATCCAGGCGCGCGTCGAGACGGCTGTCGCCGTCGCTGTCGTAACGACCGCGCGTCCAGGCATAGGACAGGCCGAGCGTGTGCGCGTCATTGGCCCGGTAACGCACGCTGGCATCCAGACCTTCGATCTGGGTCTTCTCGCGGGCCATCTGGAACGCGCCGTCCACCGAAATGATGCGGGTACCCAGGTCCGAACGCGACTGGAACACCGCCGCTTCGGCGTCCCACGCACCGGTACGCAGACGCGCACCGAGTTCGCTGTTGCGGGTGAGCACGGGCTCCAGGGCGTTGAGGTCGGCCACCGAGGTGCCGGGCGTGTTGATGGAGCGCAGCACGCGGCCGACATCGGGCATGCCGAAGCCTTCGGAGTAGCTGCCAAATACGTTGAAACCGTCGACCGGGGCGAACACCAGCCCGGCGTTGTACAGGGTTTCGCCAAAGCGCAGTTTGCCGCCCTGCACGTTGACCCGGTTGTAGCGGTACAGCGTCTGGTAACTGTCGATGCGCAGCGTGGCCTCTTCGCGACGGATGCCGCCCTGCGCGGTGAGCGTGGGCAGCAATGTGTATTCGGCCTGCACGAAGCCGGCGGCATTGCGGAATTCCGAGTTCGGCACGTAGGTGCGACCGGTGCCGTACAGGTCCTGCTTGCCGCTGTCCTGCAACAGGTCGATGCCGCCGGTCATCTTGAGCTTGCCGTCGACCAGATCGTCACGACCGAGGCTGGTCTTGGCTCCCCACTTGGAGGCCACCGAACGCGACTGGTCGTACAGCGTGCCGACCGGGGCGATCAGCGGATCCTGGAAGGTCGACGAGCGGTCGCCCCCGAACAGGCCTTCGAACTCCTGGTTGAACACCATTGCCCGCAGTTCCATCCCCGCCAGGTTGTGGTGGGTGTAGGCCAGCCCCGTGGTCCATACATCGTTCCACGGCGGCGTGCCCGGCGGGGTGCCGCGCGCCGAGGTGGTGGGCAGGCCGGTGCTGCGGTTGCCGGAGACGGTGAGGTACTCGGCCTTGGATTTGATGCGGTAGCGGTTGGAGCTGAACTGCAGTTCCTGGTTGTCGTCGATCCAATAACCGAGCTTGGCGTGCAGGTCGTAGGCGCGGGTGGCCATCAGGTCGCCCTGGGTGGTGTCGGTGCCGATCGCGGTGCCGTCGCCGTCCAGCCACAGCCCCTGGTCTTCGTAGCCGACGCCCAGCAGGTAATCCCATCGGCCGGTACTGCCACTGATCCGGTAATCGGCGCGGTAGCTGGTGGTTTCCGCGCTCAACCCGCTGGTCGGAACCGTGGTCTGTACGCCCACATGCTGGTTGAGCTCGCCCGGCTCCGGACGTCGGGTAATGAGGTTGATGGTGCCGCCGGTCGCGCCCAGGCCGTTCATCGCGTTGGCCCCCTGGATCACTTCGATCCGCTCGACCATGGCGTAGTCGATGGTGTGCGCCTCGCGGCCGGTCGGACGCAGCGGATTGGACTGCGGAATGCCGTCCACGAGGATCAGCGGGGTGCGCCCACGCAGGGTTTCGCCGCTGCCGTTCATCTTGCCGCGGCTGGGCGTATACGACGGCAGCAGGCTGGACAGCACGTCCGAGGAGTTGCCGCTGATGCGCAGCTGCTGCTCGATGGCCTGGCGGTCGATGATGACCACGGTCTGCGGGGCGGTGTCCGCGCTCTGGTTCGTGCGCGAAGCACTCACGGTGACCGTGTCGAGCGTGCGTGGCTCGTTCTGCTGGGCGAGGGCGGGGGTAGAAACAAGCGCGGTCAGGCCGACCGCGAGGGGCGAAATGCGCATGGACACGTCCTTGGAGCATTGGACGTGCAGAGCCAGCCCAACAGCGAATGAGAATGAATCTCGTCATTGTTGAAGCCCGGTAGGCTCAGGTCAAGACCCGATCGGGGAATCGCGGCGCGGCTGCCTCAACGTGCGGACGCAGCCCAGCGCTCGATCTCGCCGGCAACGAACGGCCCCAGCTTCTGCTTCACGATGCGCCCCCGCGCATCCACCAGCACGGTATAGGGCAGAAGGC
>JAEWLO010000371.1 GCA_023457475.1 Pseudomonadota bacterium
GCGCGCGCCTGCCGGACCTCCGCCCAGCGCTGGAACTCGACCGGCGGCTGCGAAAACGCGCGCAGCGCCGGTGTCGCTGCGTCTGCCGCCTGCTGACCGATCTGCAGCGCGAGCGCGGCCTTGTCGAAGTCCCCGGTCGCCACTTTTCCGGTCAACGCGGGGGCAATCAACAGATCCTGCGGCCCAAGCGTGGCCAGCTGCGCGGTGGCGTTTCGCGTGGTGAGGAACCCACTGAGCTGGCCGATCACGTCCACCAGGCTGGCGTCCCGGTCGAGCGCGCTGAGGGGCGTACCCACATCCACGGCGATGACCCGCTCGGCCCCCATGGCACGCACCACGTCGATGGGTACCTGGTCGGCCACCCCACCATCCAGCAGCACGCGCCCGCCGATCTCCACCGGCCGGAAGATGCCGGGCAGCGACATGCTGGCCCGCATCGCCATGGGCAGGCTGCCGTGGGACAGCACCACCGCCTCGCCGGTGTTGAGATCGGTCGCCACGGCCCGGAATGGAATGGACAGGTCGTCGAAATCGCCGCTGATCCGGCTGCCTCCCGTCACCCGCTCGAACAACGCGATCAGGCGTTCACCCTGCGAGACGCCCCCTGCCAGCTGCACGCGCCTGCCCTCGCCCCCCAGGCCGATGCCGATCGCGGCCAGCTGTTCGTAGTCGTCACTCTTGCGCTGCAGCGACCGCTCGCGCCGTGGCAGCGTGTCGCGGAACATCGGCAGCCAGTCCGTCTCGAGCACCACCTGTTCGATCTGCGCAGGTGTCTGTCCGGACGCATACAACGCCCCTACCAGGGCACCCGCACTGGTGCCGGCGATACAGTCCACGGGTATGTCCAGCGCCTCCAGCTGGCGCAGGATGCGCACATGCGCGATGCCACGCGCGCCGCCACCGCCCAACGCCACGCCGATGCGCGGACGGGTATCACCTGGCGCGCGATGCCCGCAACTGTTGCCGGCAGGCAGGTTCACCGTTTCCCCGCCCTGCGCATTGCTGCAGAGACACCCCAGCAAGGCACAGGCCAGGAGAACCGGCAGGCGGATCGACACGTGACCACCTCATCGAGCGCCGGAACAGCGCCGGGTTCGTCGAAAAGGGGCACGGCGTCGCGTCGGTGGGGAGGGAGAATCTCGACGCAACGCCGCGCGGTGAATCGGACATGGGGCCTAGCGGGCCGGTGCGCCGCCGGGCGGGAAGTTCTCGAAGAGCTTGTTGAGCCCGGCCTGCACCGCGGTGTTCACCTGCGCGGGCGAGGTTGGAACGGTGCCGCTGGCGGTGCCGCGCCACACCGCCTGCTTGGTACGGGCATCGAACATGTCCACGACCAGGGTGCCCACGTCATAGGTGCGCACCGTGGTGGTCGCCGTTCCCATGCCCATGCCACCGCCCCAGCCGCCCCGCCAGCCCCAGCCGCCCATGCCGGTGCCGCTGTAGAAGGTATCCAGGGTCTGCCGCTGGCTCGACGCGATGTTCGCAACGACGGCAACATCGCCATTGGCGGCCTGGGTCCAGCCGAGCCCCTGCAGGCGTGCATCGATGCCATCGACGATGCGCTGCGTCACCAGCGGCGAGGCTCCTTGCGGCTTCTGTGCCCAGGTGTAGGTCCGGAACGATGCGAAATTGGCACTGGGATCGAAATCGGTGTGCACCGTGGGGGTGGACGCACACGCCACCAGCGAGGTGGCAAGAACCGCGATGGCGAAGGCTTTCATCACACACGTCTCCAGCGTCGGTGAGAGGGCTTCAGGCTAGCGGGCCCATGGTGCGCGGACATCCGCATAACTACGCAGATCGAACAGAAAAACTACCGTGCCGCGCCGGGATGGGCAGAGCCCGGCACCACGGCGGAACCGGGCATCATCGCGGCGGATTGATCACCACGTACTGCACCGTGGTGCCGCTGTAACGCGGTTCGTACCAGGTACTGCCGCATTGCTGGTAGGTGACACCGTTGACCACCGTGATGACGCAGCTGGGTGGGATCGAATTGACGATGGAACCGATCACCGCCGAGGTCACGGCAACGCCGGCGGTCACCGCGGCCGCCGTCGCGAACGGATGGTCGTCCCAGTCGTTCCAGTGGTCGTAATGGTCGTGGTAATCCACGTCCACGTTGACATTGCGGTTCACATTCCGGTTCACGTTCCGGTCGACGTTGCGATTGCGATCAACATTCCGGTTGTGGTCGAAGTTGCGGTTCTGCGCCGCGCCCCGGTTGTGGTCAACCGTGCGGTTCATGCCGCCCTGCGGCCGCTGCGCCGCCCGGTTGATGCTTGTGTGGGCACCGGCCCGCGCACCGCCACCGCGATGCCCCGGCTGTGCATCCGCATCCGCCATTCCGCCGATGCCTGCAGCGGCCAGCAGGCCCACTGCAGCTCCGAGCAGGCTGCCGCGCAGGGTGAGGGTCGTATGCATGTCAGTTCTCCTTGGCCGCATCAGGCACCGCGACCGCCACGGCGACCGGTACCAGCTTGATCCGCGACGCATCGGCGGGCGGCGTGAAGGCGAACGTACTGGCGTCCACCGGCGTCCGGGTGTCCCAGTGCAGGCGGGCCCGGTACTGCGGCTGCGCCGGGTCGTCCAGCGAATTGATGATGAGCTTCACCGGCAATGCGGTCGCCTTTGAGATCCAGACCTGCCAGTCCACGCCCTCCTGGTGGAACGCGTACTGGTCGACCGGCTCGCCCTCCTGGGTCCCACTGCCCACATGCAGCGCGGTGCGGATCGCCGTCTTCGGCGCGCGGTCGGTGCCCCACAGGAACATGTCGGCCAGTGGAAACTCGATCCCATAACGGGTGGCGGCATCCTCGACCAGTTCACCCAACGTGGCGCTCAATCCATCGACCTGGGCGTAGTACTTGAGCCGTGGCGAATACACGGTCAAGGTCTTGCCATCGTAGATGAGCTGGCGCTGCTGGCGATCGCTGGCCAGTTCCAGGAACAGCTGGTCAGGTGCGCGGACCCGGTAGGTCACCGTACCGTCCAGCTCGACTTTCTGCCCATCATCGAGCACCACTTCGGTACTGGCGTCGGAGGTAAGCGAGAACTGCCCGAGCGCGCGCAACGCACCGCCCATCCGGTCCAGAGCGGCGAGCGCCTCGGGATCCAGCTGGCCGGCTGCGGGCGGAGACGGCGCGCTGGCGGAGGCCGCCGCCGGTCCCGGCGGAGCCGACTGGGCGGGAAGCGCCAGTGCGCCCAGCCCGGCCAGCAGCAGGCAGGCGGCCGTACCCATCGAGGAAGAGGACTTGTGCATCACGCGTCTCCTAGAAACCGGCACTGATCGACACGCTCCAGGGATCGCCCTCGAAGCGGTTGCGTACACTGAATTCACTGATGTAGCGGAACGACACGTCCACGTGTTCACCGCCGGACCATTTCTTTCCGTAGCTGATTACCGGGCCAATGCCGAACGAACGGCCTTTGAAGCCATCCAGCCGGTCTGCGAGGTCGCTGTCGTCGTCCTGTACCTGCTGGATCCACCCCGCCGCCGCGCCGAAGCCCCAGCCACTGGGCGTGCGTTTGACCAGCAGGGCATCGCCGCGCAGCACCAGCCCGTTCTTGTAATCGGTGTCGTCGTTGCGGCTGTACCAGTCGAATGCCCCCAGCACGCTGACCTCGAGCGTGCCCTTCTGGAACAGATGCGTGTAGCCCACGCTCGGCGAGAGCGTCCACACGTTCAAGCCAGGATTGGCCAGGTTGTCCGGATTGTATTTGGCTGTCGGCGCATACACGTACAGGCCCATCGACACATGTTCCACTTCGCTGATGTGATACCCCGCGATGAACGGCGCGAAGTACAGATCGAACAGGTCCGACGCACTGTCCTGCACGCGTATCTGATTGCCCAGCGGTCCCTGCAGTCCGGCAGTGACGTCGGCGTCGATGTAGGGCACGGTGAGCATGGACGCGAAATTCCAACGGCCTGTTTTCGTGGGCCAGATGTAAACGCCTGTGGCCGCAACCAGGCTCACATCGGCCTCCAGGCCCAGCGAGATCCGCCCGGCGATGGGCGCGGAGCGGCTTGCGCTGATCTTTCCGTCGTAGCCGATGTAGCTGAGCGACCACTGGAAGCCCGGCTCGGGTGGAATGACGCCCGCGTAAGGGGTGATCTGCATGCCGGTGATGGACCGCCCCAGCGCGCCTTCGGTCGCCCGTGCGGTTCCCGCCACGCCCGCTCCCAGCAGCAGCGCCGCCGCAACCGCGCGGTACCACTGCACCTGTATCGATCGTTTCATCAGCGCACCTCCAGCGATGCGTTTCGGGACGAATCCGGCGGTCCACGGCGCGCTCGGACGCGACGTTGACGCTCCCGGATTTCGGTGATGTCCTTCTCGAGGAAGTAGTTGAGGAAGGTGCGGATCACGGCGATGGCAGCGAGCTGGCCGATACTGTCCCAGCTGGTATAGATGGCCGATTCCAGAATGTCGGCGGCGAGCTGCACCGATAGCCCGGCCACCAGCCAGCGGCCGTATTCCAGCCACACCGAACGACGCAGATCGCCGTCGGCATCGCCCTTGACCAGCAGGCGCAGCCCCTGCAGGAACAGCTTCGCCGTGGCCGCGGTGATCAGCACCAGCGCCATCAGTTCAATCACCGACACCACCGGCTCGGTGACCAGGACCAGCAGTTCGTGGAGATCGATCATGGGTGCACTCTGCGTCGTGGACCGGGTCAGCCGCGCTCGACGCAGCGGAAGCCCACGTGGCACGTGGTAGTGTCGATGGGCTGGGCCATGCGCGCGGCGGGCCGATAGCGCCGGCAATAGTTCGGCGCGCACAGATGCGAACCGCCCTTCATCACCCGGCGCGGAATCGCACACGGGTCACGGGCATCGTGGCTGGTCTCGCGATGTCCCCCGCGCGGATTCTCCAGCGCGCAGCACGGCTTTCCCTGCAGCGCCGCATGCTGCTGGTACCAGTCGCTGGTCCACTCCCAGACATTGCCGATCATGTCGTAGAGGCCGAAGCCGTTGGGCGCGAAACGGCCCACCGGCGAGGTCCAGCGATAGCCGTCCTCATCCAGGCTCTGCCACGGAAACTGGCCCTGCCAGGTGTTGGCCTGGTGGCGTCCGCCCACGGTGAGGGTGTCGCCCCACGCATACTCGCTGCCGGCCCGCCCGCCGCGCGCGGCGAATTCCCATTCGGCCTCGGTGGGCAGCTGCCTGCCCGCCCAGTGTGCATAGGCCAGCGCATCGTCATAACCGACGTGGACGACCGGATGATCGTCCAGTCCCTCCAGCGTCGAGTGCGGACCGCGCGGATGCCGCCAGTCGGCCCCGGGCAGGTAGTGCCACCAGTTGTGCGTGTTGCCCAGGTCCACCGGATGCGGCGGCTGCACGAACACCACCGATGCCGGCACCAGCAGGCGCGGGTCCGCGCCAGGGTAGTCGCGCGGGTCGGCCGCGCGCTCGGCAGCGGTCACGTAGCCGGTCTCGCGAACGAAGCGCGAGAACACCCGGTTGGTCACCGGGTAGCGGTCGATCCGGAACCCCGCCACGGTCACCTTGTGGGCGGGTGCTTCCTCCGGATAGTGGTCGTTCGATCCCATCACGAACGTGCCGCCCGCCAGTTCGACCATGTCATCCAGCATCACATCCGTGACCATCATCGCAGGCTTCTCCTCAACCGAATGGCCAGGCGTTGAAACCCATTCCGGTGATCGCCAGCAGACCCAGGAGCCACAGCAGGCCCGCCGTGATCAGTGTCAGCGATACCGGATAGTGGCTTTCGCCATGAATCAGGCCTTCCTTGATCATCAGTTCGCGCTCTGCGCGAAGTCCCTGCATGTAGCGCAGGTGGTACACAATGCCCAGCGTGAGCATGACCAGGCCGAGCGTGACCAGGGCCATGCCGAAGTTTCGCGGGGCCTGCGGCTTGAGCGTGTTGCCCGGCAACTCCAGAACGTGGCCGAAGAACTGGAAGATCGTGAAGCCGAACCCGATCAGCGACAGCGCGGTGCGGATGATCGACATCAGCGTGCGGTCGGCGCTCATGCGGGTGCGCTGGAACGACATGCCGGTGCGCCGCGACGAAAGCTCCAGCGAGGCGTCGTCCGTACTGCCCAGCAGTTCGCTGGCCCGCCGGATGCTCAGTGCCCGGTCGCCGAGCGCCTGGCTCGGATCCTTCTCGCTCATGGGACATCTCCATGTGAGTCGGGACGACGCCGCAGCCACCAGCGTGCCAGCCGCTGGAACGGCCCGCGCAGCAGCAGGTACGGCAGGAACGCCAATGTCACGGCCAGCACGAACGCCTCGACCGGGTACCTGAAGCCGCCGAAAGTGCGGATCTGGTAGATGACGTCCATCGCCACGCCAAGCAGCAGGATGCGGGTGGTTGCAGTGATGCCTTCGCGCCACAACGCGACGCGTTCGGCACGCGTCGGCGCGTTGACCAGCAGCCATGCGTACGGCTGACGGCCCGCGCAGGCATCGCGCCAGCCGTCGATCGCTGCCGTGATCAGCGCCATCGTGGGCTGCAGATAGAACCGGAACGTCATGACGCCGTCGGTCCTCTCGATCAGATCGGTCCAGAATCGACTGAGGTAGTCAATCACCAGAAACATGCATGCGTTCCGTTCCGACGTGTTCGTAGCATGGACTGCGCCCAGCTGAACCGGCATCGGGAGACGTACTGCACGCTGCACAGTATTTTTACTGCTCCGGGCAGCAGCGGATGCGGCGCTATCCTGCGCCATGCGCCACGATCACTACTCCCTGATGCGCGGTGGACTGGTGCACCGCCTGCTGCATGCCAGCGGTACCCTGCATCGCACGCGGCACCTCTCGCTGTGGCTCGCGATGCTGCTGCTGGCACTCGCCGTCGGCCCGCTGCTGCTGCTCTGCGCACGCGCCGGCACGTTGTGGCCGAACCCCGGCGCGTCCGCATCGACGATCGCGCTGCTGGCGGACTACGACACCCTCGCCCGCCTGCTGCTGGCATTGCCCCTGCTGGTGCTCGCCGCACCGCGTTCAGACGCATTGCTGCGCGGTGCGCTCCGCCAGCTCACCCATGGCAGCGTCGTTCACCCCACGCGTCGCGGCCGACTTGCATCACTGCTCGACCATGTGCGTGCGCACCGCGACAGCTGGCTGCCCGAAGCGGTGTGCCTGGTGCTGGCGTTCGCACCTGCGTGGGCCGGTGCGCCGGTGGCAGGCGTGCTGGCCGGACTGGAGGACTGGCGCTTCACCCACGGCCACCCGAGCGCCGCCGGCGTCTGGTACACCGCCGTGAGCGTCCCGGTCCTGCGCCTGCTCCTGCTGCTGTGGTTCTGGCGGTTCCTGCTGTGGTCGCTGCTGCTCTGGCGCCTGCCGCAGGTCGGACTGGACCTGCATCC
>JAEWLO010000372.1 GCA_023457475.1 Pseudomonadota bacterium
CTCTACGGGGGGTTCGACACCGCGAAGCCACGCATAGCGTGGCGCTACTCACACCGGACGGCGGTGATCACGTTGTCCTTGTCGATGAAGACCCGCAGGCGGTCGTCGCGGCGGTCCTTGCTGACCACGGTAGCCGGTCCGATGGGGTTGATCAGCCCCGCGCCGCTTTCCCGGAACAGCCGCTTCAGGGTCGCTTCCTCCGCCGGCTGACCGACCGCCCACTGCGATTCCCCGGCCTGGCAGCGGCCACTGCCGGTCTGCTCCGGTCCCGGGCTGCTGACACACCCGGAGAGCAACGCCATTGCAGCAAGGGTCATACCCGGAACCAACACCTGCGCGTGCCTGGACATCGCTCACTCCCTGGATGGCGTGGATCGACGATACCACTGCCACCGGTAAAATAGCGGGAGAGCCCGCCGTTCCGGCCCGGGCGCTGGATGTCGTTTCCGTGTCTTTTCCACGCTGTTTCCTGTGGGCCCTGCCGCTGAGCCTGGCCGCCTGTGCTGCCCCGCCGGTGATTCAACCCGCTCCCCCGGCCCCGAATCCGGACGCCCTGTGGGGCGTGATCCAGCGTGACTGCGTCGGTGCCGGCGCGCCCAAGGGGCACTGCCTGGCGGTCGCCGCCGCACCGGACCGCCGCGACGTGCTGGTCAAGGACACCCATGGCGACTACCAGTATCTGCTGATGCCGCTGGACCGGGTGAGCGGCATCGAAAGCCCCGCACTGCTGGGCCCGGCCGTCCCCAATTACTTCGCGGCGGCCTGGCAGGCGCGGACCTACACCGAACGCGCCTTGGGCCGGCCGCTGCCACGCGACGTCGCCAGCCTGGCGCTGAATTCGGCGCATGGCCGCTCGCAGAACCAGCTGCACATTCATGTGGACTGCCTGCGGGGCGACATCCGCGACCAGCTGCGGCAGATGGATGCAGCGATCGGGCCATCATGGCGACCGCTGCCGCAGTTGCTGCGCGGGCATCCCTACCAGGCCTACCGGCTGGAGGGGCAGGTCCTCCAGGTGGACCCGATCCGGCTGCTGGCCGAAGGTCCTGCCGCCGCGGGCGATATGGGGCGCTGGTCGCTGGTGGTGGTCGGACAGGGCGAGGACGACCGTGATCCGGGTTTCATCGTGCTGGCGACGCAGGCAGACGCCGATGCCGGCCATCAGGCCAGTGGCGAGGAACTGCAGGACCACGCCTGCGCCGTGTTGACCGGCGCGCAGGAGGCGCTGGAAGGGGTGCGCTGAATGGGAACGCTGCACCGCAACATGCCCGTGGACGGCAGAAATCGTCAAAAAGCCACGCTATAGTGGTGAATCTATGTGGTGCCCGCTTTCGCGCCCGGGCCGTCTGGCGCGCCGTACCTGACTTATTTCATGACTGAAACGACGACTCCGCCGGCCGCCCCGGCCCAGGCTTCCGGCCCGCTGTTCTACCGCAACCCGCTGCCGCTGCAGTCGGACAAGCACGCCAACTGGCGCCTGCGTCCGGGTTCGCTGGCGTTCGCCGCCGAAACCAATGCCATTCCGGCCGTCATTGGCGAATTCGGCATGGCCGCGCAGCACTTTCCCGTTCTGTTCACCGGCCAGGACGCGGCACCGATCGTGGCCGTGGGCCTGACCCGCAGCAACCTGTTCGTGCAGGACGGCAAGTGGGCGGATGACACCTACGCGCCGGCCTACCTGCGCCGTTACCCGTTCGTGTTCATGCAGTCGGATGACGAAGGCAACTTCCTGCTGGCGCTGGACGCCGATTCCGAACAGGTGAACCAGGGCGACAGCGACGACGGCGAGCCGCTGTTCGTGGACGGCAAGGCGACCGAGCTGGTCGACAACGCGATGAAGTTCTGCGCCGATTTCACCCGTGAGTACGAGCAGACCCGTCAGTTCAGCGCCGCGCTGCTGGCCCAGGGCCTGCTGGTCGAGCGCAGCATCGACGTCACGCTGAACAACGGCGAGAAGATGTCGGTGAACGGCTTCCACGTGGTGGACGTCGAGAAGTTCGCCAAGCTGCCGGACGACATCGTTCTTGCCTGGCACCGCAATGGCTGGCTGGCCCTGGTCCACCACCACCTGACCTCGCTGTCGCGCTTCAACGCGCTGGTGAAGCGCCAGAGCGAAGTGGCCAACGCGGCCTGATCGCAGCGGTATCGTGTCAAGAAAAACGGCGACCCCAGGGTCGCCGTTTTTCGTTTGCCTGATTTCTCTGTAGTGCGCGGTGCGCGGTGCGTGGCGTGTGGCCCGTGGCGTGTGATTCGGGAGGTAGGGTCGGTCGCAAGACGACTGCCGATCACGGTGATCGGCGCATTGACGCATGAACGTCGACCGGAGGACTGCATCCGTTTGAAGATCATGCCCTAATGAACGCGGCAGCTCGGTCGGCAGTCGATAGGGATGCGACCCTACCGGCATCCCGTCCATGGCAGGTTCCGACGCATCGCCCGGCATCCCGTCCATGGCAGGTTCCGACGCATCGCCCGGCATCCCGTCCATGGCAGGTTCCGACGCATCGCCCGGCATCCTCGTCCATGGCAGGTTCGGACGCGTCGCCCGGCATCCCCGTCCATGGCAGGCTTCGACGCATCGCCCGGCATCCCGTCCCTGCCATGTCCCGACCCGCCGGATGTCGTCCGCGCCTGCTTACGGCGTTCCCGCCTCGGTCGCCACCGGATGCGCGGTGCTGGCGGCCTGGGTGGGCGGGGTCGGCAGGGCCAGCTCCAGGTTGCCCTGCTGGGCCTGCAGCGCCTGGATGCGCTGGTTGAGCTGGTCCAGCTGGGTATTGCTGCTGCGCAGGTCGGTGCTCAGCGAGACCGCCTGCTGCTTGGCCTGCTGGATCGCACTGCTCACCTGCTGGGACTGCTGGCGCTGCAGGTCGGCTTCCTGCTGCAGGCTGCGCAGGCGCTGCTCGTTGTAGGCCACGAGGCTCTCGGTGTAGCGCTTGCCTGCTTCCAGGCGGATGGTGTCGATGTTGACCTGGGCGAGGTCATGGGTCTGCTGCACAAAGGTGGCGTAGACCTTCTCGGCGTTCTCCACCGAATCGGTCTTGATCACCCGCCAGAACTCCTTGCCCTGGAACAACGAGGCGTAGTACTGCAGCGTGCTGGCATTGAACAGCAGGCTGGCCCCGTAGGTGCCGTTGTAGGTGGTGCGCAGTTCGGTGAGCTGCTGGGCATCAATCAGCTGGCGCAGTTCGTCCACGGTGTTGCGCACGACCGGCGCGCTGCGTTCGGCTTCGACGGGCTCGGCCTTTCGGCGCGCGGACGCATCGGGTACCAGCGCCAGCGTGGCCAGCAGCAGGACGGCAGCGAGCAGCGGACGGCTGACGGAAACGGGAGAGGGGGTCGTGGTCATCATCAGGGCTTCCATCAGTGGGTTCAGTAAACGAGTTGTGCGGGGTTGCACTGCGTGGTCTGCAGGTGGACGTCGGTACGGCCGAGTTCGATGCCCAGTACGTGGGCCAGTGTGGTGGTGAGCAGGGTGCCGACGCCGTTGAGCAGGGGCTTCAGCACGCCTTCCAGCACCGGCCGCAGCAGGGTGCAGAGCAGGCCGTTGCAGGCGACGGCGTTGGTGCTGGGGTCGGTGACGCTGCCGTTTCCCTGGTAGGCGTCGAGCACGCCGGCCGGTGCGGTCTGCATGTAGGAGGCGAGGTTGCCCTTCACGCAGGCGTTGTAGGCCAGCAACGTGCTGACCAGACCGCTGCAGCGGTTGATGACCAGCCCACCCAGGAGGGTACCGAGCAGGCCGTCCACCAGGCCCAGGCCTTGGCCGGTGACGGTGGCGCGGTAGCCCTCCCATACCGACCCGTCCCTGTAGCAGGTGAACAGCCCCAGCGGGCAGGCATACGGTACGCCGCCGGGTACCTGCCAGTCGCCGAAAGCGGCAATGCCCTGCGCCGGGTTGCCATTGCGCAGCAGGTTGATGGTGCGGTCCACGTCGTACAGGCCGTTGCCCGGATTGGACGCCTTGAGGAACTGATCGGCCAGCTGGTGGGCGGTGCTGGCGGTGCTCATGCCCTTGGGGGCCGGGTTGAGCATGCCGCCCAGTACCCGCAGCAGCTGTTGCACCAGGTCGTTCACCGCAGTGCCGATCTGCGCGGGATTGATCCAGGTGGAACGTGTCTCGCCAGCGGCCAGGGTCATGCTTTCGCTATGGCTGAGCGCGTTCAGCTGGAGGCGGTCGTTGATCAGCGGTGTCCCGAAGAGGGTGAGCAGCTGTTCGTTCTGCAGGCTCGCCTCGCACACATTGCGGGTGGAGAACCGCTCCGCTTCGGCGACCTTGCCCACGCAGGCGCGCAGCACGGAGGAATCCACCTGCAGGGTGGCGGTGGCCGGCACGGCGCTGCACTGCAACGAGGTCACCGTGGCCATCGCATTGGTGACGTCGGCATGGATCGGAAGGCGCAGGCGGATGCCGAGGGCGGTGAGCACCTTGCCCAGTCCCAGTGCAAGCCTGTCGCTGTCGATGTCCAGGAACAGGCGTATCTGGGCGTTGTAGGCGCGTGTGCCGACCCCGCCGATCGCGATCGACGGCGGTTCAACGATGGCGGCCTTGGCCTGCACCACACCCAGGATGTCGAGTTGTTCGACCTCCACCGCGTGGCCGCTGTTGGCGATGCTGATGCCGGTGGTGAGCAGATCGAGTGCGTTGACCTGCGCGTTCAGTGCTGGCGTGGCTGGGCCGTCGGGGGCGACGATGCGGCCGAACAGGCCGCTGGTGGCATCGTTGCTGCCCAGCTGGATGTTGAGCTGCTCCACGTCGAGCCTGGCAGCCAGCGCCTCGCGCAGCAGCGTCAGGTCGGCCTGCGCGGCACCGCTCTGCGCGATCACGGTCGCCGTGGCGTCGACCAGCTCGCCCAGCGACACCTTGTGCGCCGCAAGCAGGGCGTTGAAATCGCCGAGGCTGATGTCCGCGTCGACCGGGATGCGAAGCGCCTCGAGCAGCCCCTGCGGAGTGACGTGGGCCTGGGCCAGCCCGTCGTAGCCGAGCAGCGTGGTCTGGTCCAGGTCCACGCCGACCAGCTTGAGCACGCTGCCCAGCGGCGTGCTGCCATTGACCCTTACCAGCTGCGAGCCGACGCTGAACACCGCCAGCGGCGCGGCGCGGGTGGCTACCGCCTGTGCGCTCACGGTCGGGAGGCGGGTGTTCGCACCAAAGAAGGGCAGTACCGCACGCGCCGCGACGACTTTCACCGCGTTCGGGGCTGCACTGGCCGAGAGCGCGATGAAGTGGTCCGTGCTGGTGTGCGTGGGATTCCAGTCGCCGCACTGCACCTGCAGCGTGCCGGGAAACGCATTGGCGGTCAGCGCATTGCTGCGTGCGGCAGCGTTGTCGGCGCGGTCGGCGGTGCACAGATCCAGGCGCTGCGCACCGGCCAGCGCCGCCAGGTCGGCGATCTTCTGCACGTCCCGCTTGGCCCAGTACAGGTAGCCGATCTCGACCAGACCGAGCATGCCGAGCAGGCCCACCATGACCAGCATCATCGTCACCGACATGCCGCCGCGCTGGCGGTACGGGGTCGGCGTAGGCAGGGACCGGGTGACGGGCATCGGCCTAGTCCCCACCTTCGCTGCTGCCGCCCACATCCTTGCGCACGCTGTGCTCAAGGTATTCGGGAATGGGATGGTCGAAGCTCTCGAGGTAGCGCGCATAGCTGCGGCTGGCCTGGTCGCCCAGCACCGTGTGCGGTTTGCCGGCGCGCTCACCACTGGCCTGCAGCTGCAGCAGGGCGCGGGTGGTATCGCCCAGCTGGGGTCGTGCAGGCAGTGCGAGCACGACCGGGGAAGGGGGCGCGGGCACTGCAACCTGCTGCGGCGGTGCAGGCAGGGGCGCTGGCGGCGGGGGCGACGGTTGTTCGCCCAGCATCTGGCCGGTCAGCGGGCGCTGCTGGGCCAGGGCCGGCGCGGTGCCCAGCATCGCCAGCAGCACGGCCAGGTGCAGGTGGGCGAACGTGCGGATGGCATCGGTCATGGCGTGATCTCCTGGGCAGTGGGTGTGCCACCGAAGCGTTCAAGCATCGAGGGCGCGAGACGGGCGTCGGTGCGGTTCGATCCGGTCGCAGCTTCGGCAGCAGGGGGACGCGGTGAGCGGCGGGCCGATGGCGGCAGGGCCGCCGGGACCTCGGTGACAACCTCGGCGCGACGCAGCTGCCGGGCCAGCCGACGCACTTCCTCGCGGGTGGCGTCCGGCAGGTTGCCACGGGCGAAAATGCGCTCTGCCGTGGCATCGTCACCGCGCAGCAGCGCATGCACCGCCAGGTTCGCGTTCGCCTTGGCGTTGCCCGGGGCCAGTTCAGCGGCCTTGGTCAGCGGCTCGCGCGCCTGGTCCAGCTGACCGGCTCGCAGCCGTGCAAACCCCAGGTCGCCGAGATAGTCGGTGTTGAGCGGCTGAAGTTGGACAGCGCGGGCCAACGCCTGTTCGGCCTGGGTGTCGTCGCCGTTGCGTACCGAGATCAAGCCGAGGCCGTGCCATGCCGCTGCGGCCTGTGGGCCGTTGGTGAGGCTGTTGTAGAGCGACTGCGCCGCCGGCAGCTGGCCCGTCTCGCGCAGTGCGTCGGCCTGCAGCAGGCGCAGCCCCGGGCTGTCGCCGTAGCGCTGCCGGTAGGCCTCGACATGCGCCAGCGAGGCGTACCAGGCCCCCTGACGCTGCATGGTGCCGATCAGCTCCAGGTACAGCTGGCGATCGTTCTGCAGGGGCGTTTCCGGGCCGGCCAGGCTGACCGGGTCCGGGCGGTAGGCGGTGCGTACGCCGTGGCACGCAGCGCAGCACGCGGTGAGCAGCAGCGACAGGGCAGCAGGACGCATGCGCATGATCAGGATCCCAGGCGTGTCATGGCGTCGGCCAGCGCGATGATCGCCGGGCCGGACAGTACGAGCATCAATGCCGGCAGCAGGGTGAGCATCATCACCACGGTCATCTTCACCGAGAGCTTGCCGACCTTTTCCTTCAGCGCCGAACGGCGCTGTTCGCGCAGCCGCACGCTGAACTGCCGCAGCGGCTCCTGTACCGCGCCACCGTGCTCGTGAACCTGCAGCATCAG